>JBFFHG010000650.1:0-3274 GCA_041557055.1 Desulfosarcinaceae bacterium | reverse complement strand
GGCGGCGTATGGCCTGGACAAGCCCTTTTGGGTTCAATACACCACGTACATCCGGAATATTCTCCATGGCGATCTGGGCAAGTCCATTGTGACCCAGAAATCGGTGCTAACGGAATTTTTAACCCTGTTTCCAGCCACAATGGAGTTGTCCTTTTGCGCCATGATTATTGCAGTGACCTTCGGACTCCCGGCGGGTATCATCGCCGGTGTCAGGCGCGGTTCGTTTTTCGACCATTCGGTTATGGGATTGTCGCTGACCGGATACTCCATGCCGATTTTTTGGTGGGGGCTGCTGTTGATTCTCTTTTTTTCGGTGTACCTGGGCTGGACGCCGGTTTCCGGACGAATTTCAGCCCTTGTATGGATCGATGCAGACACGGGGTTCATGCTGATCGACGCCCTTAGATCGGATGAAAAAGGCGCCTTTATTTCAGCCATGCGCCACTTGATCCTGCCCTCCATCGTCCTGGGAACCATTCCGTTGGCGGTGATCGCCCGCATGGCCCGGTCTTCCATGCTTGAAGTTTTGAACGAAGACTATGTGCGCACCGCAAGAGCAAAGGGGTTGGCGCCCTGGCGGGTGATCCTGATTCATGCCCTGCGCAATGCCCTGATCCCGGTGATCACCGTTATCGGCTTGCAAACAGGGGTTCTGCTGGCCGGCGCCATTTTAACGGAAACCATTTTTGCCTGGCCGGGGATCGGCAAATGGATCCTCGAATCCATTAACCGGCGGGATTACTATGCCGTTCAGGGGGGTATCCTGCTGATTGCGGCGGTCATCATTCTTGTGAACCTGACGGTTGATTTGTTTTATGGCGTCATCAACCCCCAAATCCGTCACAGGCGATAAACCATGAGCGAAAAAGCAATTACGGCAAATGCATCCTTTGAACCGCCGCACCCCCTGCAGGAATTTTGGGCTTATTTCAATGAGAACCGCGGCGCCGTCATCGGATTCTACTATATTCTTTTTGTGACCGTGGTGGCCCTGCTGGCCGATTTTGTGGCGCCCCACAGCCCCTTTGAGCAATACCGCGATGCCATTCTGACACCGCCGGCCTGGTTGGCGGGGGGGACCTGGACCTACCCGCTGGGAACCGACGACGTGGGCCGCGATATTCTATCCAGGTTAATCTACGGTGCCCGGCTTAGTCTTCTCGTGGGGGTGATCGTGGTCACCCTCTCTCTGGCAGCCGGTATCCTGTTGGGCATCACCGCCGGTTATCTCTCCGGTTATTACGAAACCGGGGTGATGCGCCTGATGGACATCATGCTGGCCCTGCCCAGTTTGCTTCTGGCCATGGCAATTGTTGCCGTGCTGGGCCCCAGTCTTGAAAATGCAATCATCGCCATTGCTGTGGTCGTGCTGCCCCATTATGTCCGCCTGACGCGCGCCGCCATGCTCTCTGAAAAAGCCAAGGACTATGTCACCGCTTCAAAGGTTTGCGGCGCAGGACCGCTTCGACTGATGTTCGCGGTATTGCTGCCAAACTGCATGGCGCCGCTGATTGTTCAGGCGACCCTTGGGTTTTCCGCAGCGATTCTCGATGCGGCGGCGTTGGGTTTCCTAGGGCTGGGCGCTCAGCCGCCCACGCCCGAATGGGGCGCCATGCTGGCCAATGCCCTGCAATTCATCCAGCGCGCGTGGTGGGTGGTCACTTTTCCGGGACTGGCGATTCTGCTGACCGTGCTGGCCTTTAACCTGGCCGGCGACGGTCTGCGCGACGCCCTTGACCCAAAGTTGAAACGCTGATGGCACTTTTGGAAATAGAACATCTTTCGGTTGATTTTTCAGGTTTTAAAGCCGTAGACGACGTTGATCTCACCATTGAACAAGGGGAAGTCGTCGGTATTGTCGGGGAGTCCGGCTCCGGCAAAAGCGTCACCCAACTGGCCCTTATGGGGCTTGTGGCTTACCCGGGGCTTGTCTCCGCCGATAAATTGAGGTTCAGCAACCATGACCTGCTGAACATTGCCAACAAAAAACGCAGGACGCTGATCGGCAAAGATATCGCCATGATCTTCCAGGAGCCCATGACCAGTCTCAACCCTTGCTTTACCGCGGGCTGTCAAATCATGGAAGCGTTGAAGACCCACCAGGGCGGTACCCGCAAAGAGCGCCGCCGGCAAACCATCGAGTTGCTGCGGCAGGTCGGCATTCCGTCTCCTGCGGAACGATTGGGCAATTTTCCCCATCAGCTTTCCGGTGGAATGAATCAACGGGTCATGATCGCCATGGCCATCGCCTGCACCCCGCGCCTGCTGATTGCCGACGAACCCACAACCGCCCTGGATGTCACCATTCAGGCACAGATCCTGGATTTGCTCATGGAATTGCAGCGCAAAAACAATATGGCCCTGATTCTGATTACCCACGACATGGCAGTGGTCGCTGAAACCGTTGATCGCATGGTGGTGATGTATGCCGGCCAGGTGGTGGAGACGCGTTCGGTGGAGGCGCTCTTCAATGCCCCCCGGCATCCGTACACCGCCGCATTGCTCGACGCCCTGCCCGAACGCAGCGCGGGCCTGAAACGGTTGCCCACCATCTCCGGTGTGGTTCCCGGCAAATTTGACCGGATCACGGGTTGCCTGTTCCACCCGCGTTGCGGGTACGCCCGGGATATCTGCCGTAAAACGATCCCGTCCTTGGAAAAAGAGGGGGCGGGGGCTGTGCGCTGTCATTTTCCCCTGGCCAATGGAGTTGCTTCTATATGAATGAAAATGTCGTCATATCCGCCCGGGATCTTACCCGGTACTATAAAGTCCGCTCCACGGGACTGCTGCAAAACCCCCAGACCCTTAAAGCCCTGGATGGCGCCTCATTTTCCATCGCCAGCGGAAAAACGCTTGCCGTTGTCGGTGAGTCGGGTTGCGGCAAATCCACCCTGGCCCGACTGGTCACCATGATAGAAGCGCCGACGTCAGGCCACTTTGAAATCCAAGGCATGGATGGCGCCACCAAAGACAAAACAACACGCAAAAAGCTGCGCTCCAAAGTGCAGATCGTTTTCCAAGACCCCTTCGGATCTTTGAATCCCCGAAAAAAAGTCGGCTCCATTTTGGAAGAACCCCTGCGCATCAACGCCAAAATGGCGGCTGCCGAACGCCGCGAAAAAGCGCTTGCCATCATGGCCAAGGTTGGATTGAGTCACGAACAATACAACCGCTATCCCCATATGTTTTCCGGGGGGCAGCGACAGCGGATCGGTATAGCCAGAGCACTGGCCCTGAATCCCGAACTCATTGTATGTGACGAGGCCGTTTCTGC
>JBFFHG010000649.1:0-3275 GCA_041557055.1 Desulfosarcinaceae bacterium | reverse complement strand
GGAGAGATATCCGGCACTGGTGCCGAATACACTGATCTTCTCTTCCTCCGTCATGCGCCAGAGGGCTTCGGGTCCGGGATGAAAAGGGTTACCGTCATAAAGCACGATCGTTGCGCCGGCGCCAAGGGCGCACGTGAGCCAGTTCCACATCATCCAGCCACAAGTGGTGAAGTAAAAAATCGTGTCGCCGCGCTTGATATCGGTGTGTAAAAGATGCTCTTTCATCTGCTGCAGAAGAATGCCCCCGGCGCTTTGAACCATGCATTTGGGCAGGCCGGTGGTGCCCGATGAATACATGATGTAAAGCGGGTGTTCAAATGGCAACTGTCGGAATTCAAGGGAATCCGCCGCCACCCGGAAATCCCCGTACAATATGCCGTTTTTCAACCCGCCGAACTCTGGAACGGACCGGGTGTATGGCACGACCACGATCTTCTCCAGCGAGTCGATCTGTTGTACAATCCGCTCGACGCGCTCCAGGCTGTCGATAGCTTTGCCTTTGAAAAAATAGCCGTCGGCCGTGAACAGCACCCTGGGCTTGATCTGCCCGAAGCGATCCAGCACGCCCTTGATCCCGAAATCGGGCGAACAGGACGACCATATGGCCCCCAGGCTGGTGGCCGCCAGCATGGCCACGATGGTTTCAGGCATGTTGGGCATGAACCCGACAACCCGATCGCCGGGGAGAATCCCCATTTTCTTGAGCGCTGCGGCGACACGGGCTACTTCGGTAAACAACTGCGCATAAGAGAGCCGGCTCCGAATCCGGTCTTCCCCCCGGAAAATGAGCGCCGTGTGGTCGTCGCGGTACCGCAGCAGGTTTTCGGCAAAGTTGAGCCTGGCACCGTCAAACCATTTGGCGCCGGGCATCTTATTCACATCATCGATGATCTGCTTCGGGGGGACTGAAGCAATAATTTGGCCATAAGACCACATCTCTTCCCAGAACTGCGGGATCTGAGTAACCGACCATTGCCAAAGCTCATCGTATGTTCTTAACATCTGCCCGTATTTCCGGTTGATCCGATTCATGAACGCCACCAGGTTCGACTGACCGATCTGTTCCGGGGAAGGTTTCCATAAACATTTAGCCATGCTCTGCTCCTTTTGCATCACCCGGCTGCCGCACGCCCGCCGGGATGCCAACCCATCGTTTACTGATTGTAAATTACCGCCAAAATGGTTGCCTTGTCTGACTTTGCGGCCAGCCAATGCGGGGTTGTGGAAGAATAATAGGCGCTGTCGCCGGGGAACAGTTCGCAGCGTTCGGGCCCGATTTCCAACACCACGGTTCCCTGAAGCACATAGATAAATTCTTCGCCATCGTGTTGGGAAAGCTCTTTTTCAGGATTTTCAGCCAGTTGAACGATGAGCGGCTCCATATGACGGCCGTCGACCTCGGCGGCCAGGCCTTTGTAAGCGTACAGGTGCTTTCGGCCATCTTGAAACGTCGACCGGGATACGGATTGTCGATCTCCCATGCGGGTGACGGCATACGGCTTGTCTCCGGCTCCGGAAAGCAAACCGCCCATCGCCGCATCCAAGGCTTTGGACAATTTGATGACCGTGCCCAACTGGGGCATCACTTCCCGGGCTTCGATACGGGTTAACAGATCGGGCGTAAAACCGGTCATGTCGGCCAAATCCGCGATGGAAACCCCCTTTTCCTTGCGCAGGGTTTTGATCCGGTCTCCGATTCCCGTAAGGCCGCCTGGACTGGAAGGCGGGATTTTACCCGTAAGTTCTTCAAAATAATCCACGTTGATATGGGGTGGGGATTCCTTTGGTTTCATCGTATTTCCCTTCATAGGTACCATCTGAGAGCGGCCATGCATCATGATGGTTGTTGCATATTATTCGGGGCGGTGCGCCTCGGGCAAAGTTGCCTTGGCAGGCCACCTGCCCGGCAGCTTCTGATCGGGAGCCTCCTCCAACTTGGCTTTTAGTTGGGCCAATCCGGGCCGGGCAAATTTAAGATGGCCCTCTTTGAGAGTCCTGCCGTTCAAGATGGCTTCACTGCGCAGCCTGCGGCCCACCGTCCGCTCCAACTGGCGGCCCAACCAAAGCACCCGGTCCACATCCCAGCCGTGCTCAATGCCCATCTCATCGATTTGAACCAATGTGTCTTCCAGGGTGACCAGGCCCACGTAACGCGGATCTTCATAGTAATATTCGCCGGTCCCTTTGACCGGGCAGTCGTCCAGAAAATTGGCCGGCTGCCCCCCCAAACCGCCCAAGGTCGCCTCGAATTGGGTGATGCCCGCCTGCAATGCGGCCAGGACTGAAGCCGACGCCACCCGTTTGGTCTCGTGAAAATGGGCGAGATGAAGACGGGTGTCCGGAATCTCGTCCAGAATCATGGAAAAATAGCGATAAACATCAGGGGCCGAAGCGCTGCCGTCATGGTCGGCATGCTCCACGTCATGGGCGCCGATCTCCAGCCAGCGCTTGGTGAATTCCACCGCATCCTTCAAATCCGTAGCGCCGCCGATGGGGCTTCCCCAAATAGTGCTCACCGTGCCGCACATTTGAATCCCCGCATCACTGCATTTTTTTATGCAGCGCTCGGCCTCTTCCCAGTAATTGGGCAAGCTCGTACCGGAGTTGGCAAAATGATGTTCTTCTTCGGTGGAGACCATCATCAGGACCCGATCCGGGCCGATGCCTTGCGCCTTGAGACGAATGGCCCGATCCACGGCCGACTCCCGAATGGTGATACAGGTCAGGACGATATCATCATAGGCGATGCCCTTGCGCTCGCATCTCTTGCGGAAACGATCGCCGCGAAGATGCGTCAACAAATCTTCGGCATCACTGAACTGAGGCATAAGGTAGGGGTTTCCCAAATTGGTAACCTCAATATTGCGGCAACCGGCCATAATCAACTCTTCCAGGTAGAATTTCTTGGCCGCCGTGGAGATAAATTTTTCTTCGTGCTGAAAACCATCACGGATGGTGATGTCGCCGATGGTCACCTTACGGGGCATACGGGGAAATATTTTCCAAAAATCATACTCAGTCATGGAGAGCTCCCTTCATTTTGTTAAAATCTAAAGTTACCAAAAGACGGATTGCCAATCGGTTTGAGAAGGCTTACCTCAAAAGCGACGGCAAGCCATTCGCGAATTTCGGAGAACTTGAGCACCCCGTCATTCAACAACCTGGCGCCGCAATAAAAAGGATGCGCCTCGCCATCATACTTGGCGACCATTTTTTCCTGAAAATCTTGTTTTTCTTCTGTCGTCATCGGCTTTCCTTTTATCTCGCGTTTGCGC
>JBFFHG010000648.1:0-3279 GCA_041557055.1 Desulfosarcinaceae bacterium | reverse complement strand
GTGGCGGCCTTTAAAAAAGCCACGGTGGTTAAGCGCCTGCCAAAAACCCGTTCGGGAAAAATTCTGCGGGGTACCATTCAAAAAATCGCGGACAACAAGGCGTGGCAGATGCCGGCCACCATTGACGATCCGGCCATTCTGGGGGAAATCGAAACAGCGCTGAACACCATCGGTCTTGCCAAATCCCGCTCCTGAGCAAGGGCAAGGCGTCTGGATCTCCGGGTTGAATTGGTTAATTCAGAATTCGTAAAATTTACAACAAGAGACCAGTTCGGCCGGTGGTTTTAAAAGATGAACGCGAACATTGACCTTTTGCCCTCCAAAAGGTAGGTATGGCCTTTATGACAGAAGACGCTTAAATCCTATCAGAGAGCACAAATGGAAAAATTGTCCGCTTTTATAACAACTTATAACAATGATAAAACACTGCCCAATTGTTTGAACAGTGTGAAATGGGCAGATGAAATCGTGGTGTTGGACTCTTACAGCACGGATAACACGGTGGCTATCGCCAACGCCTTTAACTGCCGTTTGTTTCAGCACAATTTTCTAGGGTATGGCCCCCAGAAACAGTCGGCGCTGGAAAAGACCACCCATGACTGGGTCCTGCTTCTGGATGCCGACGAGATGTTGTCCCTTGAACTGCAATCGGAAATAAAGCAACTGCTGGCAGATGGTCCCAAAAACGACGGCTATGAATTGCCCCGGCACGAGCAGTTGTTTTGGCGCATGAGCAGCCCCAGCGCCCGATTTAATTTTTACCTGAGGTTGTTTCGCAAGGCGGCCGGCCATGTCAGTCTGCACGCCGTGCATGCAGCCCCCAAAGTCAAAGGCGCCATCGGTCGGTTACGCCATCCGTTTTACCATTTCGGTGAAACGTCCATTCACGTCAAAGAAGAGAAAATCAATGCCTACTCCAGCGGTTTGGTTGAAGAGAAGGCCGCCAAAGGGAAAAAAGGGGCGTTGTTGATGTGTCTTTTCTACCCGCCGTGGGCTTTCTTTCAGTCCTATATTTTGAAGCGCAATTTTTTAAGCGGCAGCGCGGGCTTCATCGGTTCTGTCATCAACGCCCACTATGCATTCCTCAAGTATGCAAAACTTCTGGAATGGTACAAAATCAAGAGACACGGCGCGACCTTGCTGCCGCCCGGGGCTCCGAGCAATTTCGAGGCACCGCCGGTGCCCAGGTAGGATGGGCGCGGCCCACCCATGCCATAAAACAGTTTATCCTTGTTCGTCTCCGGCAGAGCGCAAACGGCCACACTTCGCCTTTCAGGCCGAACCCTGAGCGCTTGGTGAAATTATGGCTGCCGATCATGCAAGGCGGCTATTCCGTCACATGAACCGTTTCGACCAGTCGATTCAGTTGCGCCAAAGCTGCATCGCGCACCATCTGATGCTCATCCATTTCAGCGATTTGTTTGAGCAGTTTGGTGTCCTTAAGTTTCCCGATCGCTTTCTTGCGGACTTCAGGATTGGAGTGCTGCCAGCGGGGGACAAAAAGATCCTGTAATTTCATAGCGTTCTTCCTCTCTTAAAATGGTTGCAAAATCAAAGGGCCCCATGGTTTCGCCACCGCCACGGATGGGAAAAGCATCGCAATAGAGAGGACGCCTCGTCTTCAGGCGCTTAAATTCGGCATTAGCATGGGATTGATTCAGAACGATGCGCTGCGGTTATCCAGCTATAGTATAGAGGTCAGGTTCAACGCTCAAACTCGGAAAACTAATTTACAGGTTAAATTTTACCCCCATCATAAAGCGCTGTGACGTTTGAATCTATTTTATGGGAGCAGGAGCACGGATGTCAACGGTCAAATTGTGCCTGATCACCTTGACTGGCCACAAAGAGGCGGGATGAGCGCCAACCTTTTTTGCGCAGGCCCTGAAACAATAATAACCATCGAACGCTGAATGCCGAAAAATGAAGGAAACGGTATATGTGGCGAATAAACCGGCAGCCCCGCTTTTTTGGCAGCTTTAGAGCGCAATGGGGTATATCCCCACCCACTGGGAACAAACATTGAAACAGCAGGACGAATCAGCCGATGGGATTCTTTACGATACCGATAAGTCTTTCAGGATCAAAGGGTTTGGAAATAAAGGCGATGGCGTCCTTGACAGCATGATCCCCATCGATACCGCTGATCACAATCACGGGAATATCCTTGAGGGCCTTGTCTTTGCGCAGTTTTCGATAGAACCGCGGCCCCCATTCGCCGGGCAGTTGCAGATCCAGGGTAATCAAATCGGGTTTCTCTTTCTGGACGACCTCCAACCCTTCCATGGTGCTGCCGGCCGCACAGGTGGCATAGCCATTGTCACTGAACACGGCTTGCAGGTATTTTACGATGGTGGGGTCATCATCGATAATCATAATTTTTTTCGGCATATCCGACTCCCTTTAACTTGTAAAGTTCAGGGTCCAAAACTCAGCGTGTTTTGAATCTTATTTGACATGGCATTGGGCACACAGGATGGGCCCTTTTTGCTGCTCCAGATGGCACCCTTTGCAGTTCAGGTGATAAGCCTTCACTAAACCCGGCTTGGCACCTTCATCCTCAGCTCCATGGCAGTCGGAACACATCTGGTCTTCCGAGGACTCCCCCTCCAATTTAGCACCGCTTTCATCATAAAGATGATGACAAATGCCGCAATCGTCCAACTCGGCGGCCTCGTTGTGGGGGTCATGAAAAAAAACGGACGGGGTGCGCTGGGGATTGTCAAACACCGCGTTGTCCACAAATTCCATATCTTCCTGGGAGTAGGCCGTGGCCATGGCCATGGCGATCACCAAACAGATGGAGATGAACAAGATAACAGACCTTTTCATCGATTCTTCCCCCTCACCCGTCCCTCTGCCCCAATGGGGTTCAAGAAACTTGTTTGTACAGATCTTGTCTTCAAAAAGCCGTCCGTAAACCTGCCATCAGTTCCGAAATTAAAACGAATCTTCCTAAGATGGCTTTTCCATGCATTCATATATAATATCTCCAAAAAACTTGATCTCCAACCCGATCTCGTAATGGTGGATAATATCGTGCAACCCGCTGTGGCAGTTATGGCAAGGGGCGATCAAGGTTTCGGCGCCCCTGGACTTGGCATCGAATAGCTGCTCGGCCTTGATGCGATTGCCCTCCATACGGGTCTTCTTGTAGGGCGGCCCGCAGTTGATCACGCCGCCGCCGGCCGCGCAGCAGTAATTATGCTCGCGGTTGGGATGCATCTCCACCAGTTGTTCACAAATCTGATTGGCCACATAGCGCGCCTTTTCATGAAG
>JBFFHG010000647.1:0-3279 GCA_041557055.1 Desulfosarcinaceae bacterium | reverse complement strand
GGTTAATGGCTTTAAAAATAGCGGCCAGATTACTCCCTGTAAAGGGCCGGCGCCCCACGATCATTTCATAAAAAAGGACTCCGACCGAGTACAGATCCGAACGTCTGTCGGCTGTTTTGCCCGTAACCTGTTCGGGAGACATATAGATCGGCGTTCCCAATATCTCTCCGGCCTGGGTCTGATATCCTGCGGCGGCGTCTTCAATACGGGCAATGCCGAAATCGGTCAGCTTGACCTCCAAATCCTGGGTCAGAATGATGTTGGAAGGTTTGATATCCCGATGAACGATTCCCTGCTTGTGGGCGTAATCCAGGGCCTGAGCCACCTGGCGAACGATATCCACGCTCTGGGCAGCGGTTAACCGCCCGCTTTTCATCACCTCGTTGAGGGGCTCGCCCTTGAGGTATTCCATGGCGATGTAAATGGTGCCTTTGTCCTCCCCCACGTCGAAAACCGTAACGATTTGCGGATGGGAGAGGCGACCGATGGCCCGGGCTTCCTTTAAAAAACGGGCAACGAAATCTTCACTGGTCACCCGGTCGGACCGCAACACTTTGAGGGCCACCATCCGATCAATTTGAGGATCATGGGCCTGGTAGACGACCCCCATGTTGCCTTTCCCCAACTCTTTGACAATGCGATAACGTCCGTATTCCATACTCAGTACTTTTCCAAGAATTGAAGGATACTCTCAAAGGGAATAAGGAAACCGATGGAATTGGTGCCTCTGAAACGCCCCTTGACGATAGCCGCCATGCGCCCTTGACTGTCAAACACCGGGCTTCCGCTGCTGCCGTGATTGATATGCATCTGAACCTGCCACAGGGGCATTCCCTGCACACGACGGGGGGGACCATCCAGAAAGCCGGGTTCGATGGAAGAGATACTTCCGTTCGGGCAGGTGATTGCAAAAAGCCGATCACCGTTTTGCAGCATGAATCTCCCGTTACGCAACGGTACCACGAAATCCAATTTCACCGACGTTTGTATCAATGCCAGATCGCGCAAACGATCAATCTTAACCACCCGGCCGTAAATTTCACGGCCATCGCTCAAAAACACACTGACCTGCTCACCGGTTTCAAGATCGTGTCCTGTGCAAATAATCAGTCCGTCCGTGTCAACCGCAAAACCGGTGATTTGAATCTCCTTATGGTCTCCGGCCGCATAAAGACAAACCACGGCCTTGTGATGGCTGCGTACAAAATCCGGTATCGTATCGATACGATCGTCTGACGGATGATTGGGTAAATTGATGTACCCGTCCAGATAGCGCCACAACGCTTGCGCCGCAGGCTGCGCATCCCCCATCGCCGCCTCTATGCGAACGCGGGCGGCGATGGGCGAATGTCTTTGGATAACGATACGAATGCGCTGATATTTTTTTTCTATCAGCAGCTCCACGAATTGATCGGATTGCGATTGATGAAAGACTTCGAAACCATGACTTTTCAGCCACTCCAGGACCACCTCTTCGGTCTCGGCGGCTGTCATGTCGTAGAGCCGGCTTTCCATATTGTCGGCATCGGCAACGCCAGGGCTGACGGCAGCCGCCCAAAGGGCCAGGAACAGGATTAAAACGATGCGGGGGCGCGTCATCTTATCTCCGCCAAGACAACGGTAATATTGTCTTTACCGCCGGCCCTCTTGGCCAGATCGACAAGATGCTCAGATTTGATGGCGACATCGCCTTTCAGGTTCAACACCTGGCAGATTTCGGCATCTTCAATCATGTCGGTCAAACCGTCGGAGCATAAAAGAAAAATATCTCCCGGAAAGACGGGCCCTCTCAGGGTGTCCAGCGCCGGTGACGGCCGCACGCCAACGGCACGCAGAATTACATTGCGCATGCTGTGGGACCGTGCCTGGGCTTCCGTGATAAGCCCCTGATCGATCTGATCCTGAACAAGGGAGTGATCTTTGGTCAGTTGTTTTAAAAACCCTTGACGGAACCTGTAGGTGCGGCTGTCTCCCATGTGACCGATAATAAATCCTGAACCGGTGAAAGCAAGCACTTCTGCGGTGCACCCCATACCCTGATGCTCGGGGTACTGGGCGGTATGCGCCAGGATACGTTCATTGGCCTTACGGAACGTGGTTTGAACGCACTCAATGGCTTTCTGCTCTGTTGAGGGAAGTGTGCCGGTGAAAATCTCATCGGCGGTTTGGGCAAAAATCTGGCTGGCCATTTCACCGGCGGCGGCGCCGCCCATGCCATCGGCCACCAGGCAGAACCCGGCATTGTTGTTGATAACGAAGATGTCTTCGTTGTTGGCGCGGGTCAATCCGACATCGGTTTTCCCGATGAATTCAATATTAAGCATGTCCAAATGTCGTTCTCATAAAGTTTGACAGATCGGATGCATCATAGGGAATCTGCAGTTCGGCCTTTAACCGTATCAGATCATCATGCAGTTCGCGTGCATCGGCATACCTTGATTTTTTATTTTTTTCCAAGCACTTCATTATGATTTGATGAAGTCCAGCGGGTAGATCGGGCCGGATATCGATCAGCGGCGTAATGACCATCTCCGGGATGGTGCGGATAGCCTCTATATCCGTATTGAACTGGTAGACACGGGACGCCGTTAGAATTTCATAAAGAACAAGGCCCAATGCATAGATGTCACATTGATGATCCACCGGTTGTCCTAGCGCCTGCTCCGGAGAGAGATAGCTTAATTTCCCTTTGATAACGCCTGCCTGGGTCAGACTTGGCTCGGTATTGGCTTTTGAAATGCCGAAATCGCTGATTTTGACTTCACCCTGGTATGATACCAGAATATTCTGAGGGCTGATGTCGCGATGGACGATGTCCAAAGGCTGATCGGTTTCATCATCTTTGCGTTTGTGCGAGTACTCCAGCCCAAGACTGATTTTGACGGCCACAAAAATGGCCATGTTGACGGGCAGGCCGCTTTTCAGCTTGGCCATAATCTGCCCCAGATTCATTCCGTCGATGTACTCCATGGCGATGAAATAGGCATTCCGAATTTTTCCGAAGTCGAATATCTGCACAATATTGGGATGTTGCAACAATGCGGCCAGACGCGCCTCGCGGACGAACATATTGATAAAATCCTGATTTTCGGAGAGATGGGGCAATACCCGCTTAACGGCCAAAGTGCGCCTGAAGCCGTCCTGGCGCAGATAATCAGCCTTATAAAGCTCGGCCATGCCGCCCTGGGCGATTTTTTCGCGCAGTCTGTAAGGGCCGATGGTGGCGCCATCCATTGCGCCTATGGGCGCGGCCCTTTTTATTTTTTTGCGCCGGTGGCG
>JBFFHG010000646.1:0-3282 GCA_041557055.1 Desulfosarcinaceae bacterium | reverse complement strand
TTGCTGATCGGTCGTTACCTTGACCACCGCAGCCGCAAGGCCGCCGCTTCGGTCAAAAAAGCGCACTTGAAACAGATGGTCGGATTTTTGAAGTCCCACCCCAGCTACCCGGAACTGATGCGCCAGTTCCAGAAGGTGCCCCAGCTCCTGCTGCCCATGCCCAGGGCCAGGCTGGTGCCGCCCTCCGGGGCCGGAGCCGGTTCCACGGCCATGGCCCGCCACTTTGCCAAACAGTACTTCCAGGCCTTCCGGCGCTGGCCCTCGGGCCGGTACATGAAAACCATCGCCAAACAGCTCAACGGCCGGATCAACCTGTTCAAAGGCGTAAGCCGTTACGCCACATGGTACATCCCAACGGTATTGGGCCTTTACAGCGTCTACGACGCCGACCCCCAAGTCAGAATGCGGACCCTGTTCCAGGAGGGCTTCGGGGTTGTGGGGGGGTATTTTGGCACGGAATTGGGAGGTGCTTTAGGTGGTTTTATAGCAATATCCATCTTGGGTTTAGGCCCGTTAGGGTTGTTTGTTACCGTATTCATTTGTGCAACTGCCGGTGGGATATTTGGAAATGAGATTAGCAAAAGAATAGGCGGTGAAATATATGATTACGGAACGCAATTGGACTACGGTCAGATCTATCACTCTCCATTACAGCTTTTGGAGGGGCTTAAATGACGCCTCTTGATCATTTGAAAGGAATTTGGAGTTTAAGTGGCGGCTTTTGGCTACTATACGCTTTTTATACATCCTTTCGTATCAGAGGGTTTATTATCAAACGCTATGAGCAGGAAACAGATCTTTTAAATACAGTCTATTTTAAGGAGCACGCCACTTTCACCCGCTATATTCCTGATTTTTTTTCGTCCGCCATGTATACGGCACATCTGATTTCATTTTTATGGTACTGGAATTATTTTAAAAAGAAGAAACCCTACAGAGACATTAAAGACGCAAAAGATGTGCTTCAGCATTTTTCCAGCAAAGAGATCGGTCGTGTAAAGTGGTTTGCAATCAACGGTCTTATTCTTATCTTTCACGGCATCGCCTATTACATCTTCCGAGCCATCTGGCCCGAGGTGTTCAACTGAGGATTAAAAAAACAGGAACCTCCGAATCTCATCGTTTTCAGAATTTTATTTTGAGATCGCTGAAAGATCGGTTCAATCGGGAGTGACCATGAAAGCATCGGGTGTCGTTTTAACTCTGTTTTGTACAATTCTGGCCGTTTCGCAAGGGCTGGCGCAAACCGGTCAATGGGAAACGCATACCGATATGATGACAGCGCATTTTGAGCAGGGCAGTTATGAAACCGCTATGGTTTTTGCAGCAATGGCGCTGTCCGCGGCCCGAACCGATTATGGGCCATACCATTTTAACGTATCCATATCATTGAATAATTTTGCATTGCTGTTTGAGGCGACAGGCGACCATGACATGGCTGAGAAGTACCGGCGAAGTGCGGTGGCCATCGCCGAGCAGGCCCTGGCCGAGGAAAAGGCGGATGTGGCCGGATCGTTGAACAACCTTGCCATTATCCATGGATTTCAAGGCAATTTTACAGAGGCGGCGCCGCTTCACCAGAAAGCGCTCAAGCTTTATGAAGAGAAACTCGGCCCTGATGATGACAAGGTGGCTTTTACGCTGAATCACCTTGCAGAGATAAACAGGCTCTATGGCAATTTTGCGGAGGCAAAGCCACTTTACAAACGCGCTATCCTAATATGGGAAGAGGTTCATGGCCCCGACCACTCCGAATTGGCGTTGGCTCTGAACAATCTTGCGGCAATATACGAGGCTGAAACAAAGTATGCGGCTGCCGAGCCGCTGTTAAAACGCGCGCTCGCCATCTGGGAAAAGAGCCTTGGCCCCAAGCATGCGCATGTGGCGCTGGCACTGGCTAATCTTGCCCAAATTTATGAGGTCATGGGAATGAAGGCAGAAGCAGAGCAATATCGCCAACGGGCAATAAAAACCCAGGCGGCGATGCAGTAGAAAAATCAGGCGGTATCGCTCAAACGCCCCGCTATGAACCCTGAGGAAAAACCAAACTGAAAAGGAACGCAACCATCATGCAGACAAGACCCAACAAAATTCTTGAGGCAATCCGTTCGGCAGTACCCTTGCAGGAAACAGAGTCGTACATCGGCGCTTTCATGGGCAGGAGCAGAATAAAGTGGCGCTGGATTTTTCTTATCGGACCGCTGGCGTTCTGCGCCATGAAACAGTATCAGGTCTTTGTGACCGATAAGCGCATCATTTTCGGCAAACTTTCGCTATTCGGCACCCTGACGACCATTGATCGGTTCAGGTTGGATGAAATCCGGCGCATCGCCGTAAGAAAGGGGATGTTGACGTATAAAATCGGTTTCCTCTTCCACAACGGCCGGGCACTGGCGCTGGATGCCAACCACAAAGCGGCAAGGGCAATGGAGGGTTTCCTCTTTGATGAACAGATGAAATCGTATTTGCAAAGGGCCGTGGCATGATTGTATTTATTGTTCTCGGGTTGGCCTTTGGGCTTCCGCTGGCGCTTTACGCGCCGGCGCCGGAGAGTCTCACCGAGGTTCACAAAACCGGTTTCAAAAGCAGAATCCGGTCCAGCGCCGGTACGCTCGCAATTGGTTTTGTGATGATCATGGTTGCCGCGGCGGCATTTGACAGCAACAATCAAATCGATCCGGATGCCATGGAGATTTTCGCTTTGAGCCGCCATGGAATTTTTGAAAATGGTTTTGTTTTTCAGTTATTGACATCCAACTTGCTGCATATCGACTTGTTTCATCTGGTGGCCGATCTGTTTGTTCTTTTGTTGATGTCAGCCTACGAAAGAAGGGCTGGCTGGCGCCGTTTTGCCGTTGTTTTTCTTGTGGCGGTCGCAGTTTCTTCCCTCGGCGATCTTTTCCGGCTGCAACCGGGAACGGCAATCATGGGCGCATCCGCCGGCCTGTGCGGGCTGGCTGCGGCATATTTCCTGGACCTTGGCGATTTGACCCTTTGGCAGTGGATCAAAGGCGTGTTGCTGGTTCTGTTCATTGTCGGCGTCTATTCATACATCGGACCGGCCGGCGACCTGTTGGCCGAAGATACCGGTTCCGCAGCACATCTTCTGGGCGTTTGTGCCGGGGCCGCCTATGTCTTTTGGGTTCCCGGCCCGGGCAGCAAATCGCAGCAGACAAAATGCGTAAAACAGACCCCATCCTGAGGCGCACCATGGGGCAGTCAATTCCCCGGATGGGGCCCCACCCTGTGTTCAATACGCATAACGCGTTTCAATCCACGCCT
>JBFFHG010000645.1:0-3287 GCA_041557055.1 Desulfosarcinaceae bacterium | reverse complement strand
TTGGTGAATATTGCCACATCGCGGGCCATGCTGTTTCAGCGATTCCGGGCGGGGCTTTGGTCATTTGATATTTTTCTTGGAACCGCCTGAAGGATGAAGTAACCTTGGCCGAACATTGACCGCCAACCGGTTTTCAACCATTGATTCCGCCACCAGAGGTTGCTGTATGTTTCAATATCAACAGACCCATATCTATTTCGCCCAAATCGCGGAGGGGTTCGACGAGTTGGCGCAAACGGAGCTGACCGCGCTGGGCGCCGGCCGAATTCAACCGGCCTGCCGGGGATTTCACTTTTGCGCCGATTCGCAAACCCTCTATCGCATCAATTACCAGTCCCGCCTGGCTTCCAGGATTCTGGCCCCTCTGGCAGCTTTCACCTGCCGGGACCGCAACGACCTTTACCGCCAAGCCAAGGCCGTTCCATGGCAGGATCTGTTCGGCGTGCACCACACCTTTGGCGTTCTGGCCAATGTGTCGGGCAACGACAGCCTGCGCCATTCCAAGTTTGCCGCCCTGTGCCTCAAGGACGCCGTTGCCGACCAGTTCAGGGAACGCTCTGGCCGGCGGCCCGATGTGGACAAGAGCAACCCGGATATCTGGATTCACTTGCATATTGAAAAACAGCGGGCCACCATCAGCCTGGATACGTCAGGCGGGGCCCTGCACCGGCGCGGATACCGCAAAGAGGCTGTTGCCGCGCCCATGAAAGAGACCCTGGCCGGGGCCATGGTAGCGCTCTCCGGCTGGCGGGGCGAACGCCCCCTTTATGATCCCATGTGCGGCTCGGGCACCTTGCTTTGCGAGGCTTTAATGGCGGCCGGGAATATTCCGGCGGGGTATTTGAGACCCGCTTTTGGTTTTTTTCGTCTGCCCGATTTTGACCAACGCCTTTGGCAAAAGGTCAAGCAAAGGGCGGATGCCCAAATCCAAACCCTGCCCCCGGGACTGGTGGCCGGCAGCGATCTCGATGCAAGGGCGGTCAAGGCCGCCCAAAGCAATTGTCGTATGCTGCCCGGCGCCTCAGGCGCTGCGGTCCAGTTGACCCGCAAAGCTTTTCAGGATATCGAGCACCTGGAAAACCGAACGATTCTATGCAACCCGCCCTACGGGATTCGTTTGAACCAGGCGGAGCAACTGGGCGCGGTTTATAAGGAACTGGGCGATTTTCTCAAACAACGCTGCAAAGGGTCCGAGGCCTATCTGTTTTTCGGCAACCGGGAGATGATCAAAAAGATCGGACTTAAGCCGGCCTGGAAAAAGCCCATGCGCAATGCGGGTCTGGACGGCCGGATTGCAAAATACGAATTATACTGACCAACATTTCTGAAACCACCTTTAATGATTTGAAATCTTCCGCCAGGTGATGGCCGCATCAACGGTGAACAGCGCCAAACCTGCCCATATGAGCGAAAAAGAGATGGCTTGCGCGCTGGAAAAGGGCTCTTGATAAACGAATATGGCCAAAAAAAAGGCGCAACTGGGCGCGAGGTATTGCATGAACCCGATGGTGACGAACGTCAGCCGCTGCGCCCCCACGGTAAACAACAGCAAGGGAACGGCGGTCATCAGGGCGCTGGCCATAAGCAGCAGATCCGTTCGCCGGTCGATTTGAAAGATGGCGCCGCCGCCTTGAAGGCTGAGAAAACAAAGGTAGCCGGCGGCCGGAAGAAAGAGCACCATGGTTTCAATGCTCAGGCCTTCAATGGCCGGCACAGGCACGACTTTGTGTATCAGGCCGTAAAACGCGAACGAAACGGCCAGCGCCATCGCCACCCAGGGGAATCGGCCGATGAAGATCGTCAGATAAAGCACCCCGGCCAGGGCCAGAATAACCGCGACAATTTGCAACCGCCTGAGCCGCTCGCGCAGAAACACCAAGGCCAGCAGGACATTGACCAGGGGGTTGATGTAATAGCCCAGGCTGGTTTGCAGGATATGACCGTTATTGATGGCCCAGATATAGACGAACCAGTTGCAGCCGACCAGCAGGCTCGAAGCCAAAAGCATGCAAAAGGTCTGGCCGCTTTTAAAGACGGCGGCAAACGTTCTCCAGCGCCGCAGGATCAATAGCAGCGGCAGCAGAAAGACAAACGACCAGACCATGCGATGCATAAGGATCTCGAATGGCGGTACATTGGCCAGGGCCTTGAAAAAAACCGGACTGAGCCCCCATATCAAGAAGGCCATAATGGCGCTGACAACACCGGTCGGGGAATGATTGGACGGATTTGAGTTCATAAAATTCACTGTTTGGTTGCCGTGTCGGTCCTACTCTGTTTTTGCTGAAATGTAAATCGGAGAATCTTTAATGTTGACGGTTTTTGGTTTCATGGTTACTCTCTCCTTCAGTAAAAGATGGTTAGGCGACCGTAAAGAGACAGAACCTTTTCTAATGAACGCTATCCGGAGGCGGCTGGGCTCGGCTGAACCGGCGGGTGTGGTTGTTTCCGGATGTGGATTCAAATTGCCCGGAATCGCCGTAATGGTCTTCGCGTAAAAATCAAAAAATATCACAGGCCGAGGAAATAACCGAATGAGCGCCATGCTGAAGCGTGTTTTTTCCCTGAAGATAAGACGGCGGCGGCGCTACCGGGTAAGAACCGGCGCCTACGTGATCATCAGCGCCGGCATCGGTAAATACCAGATTGACGACATCAGCTCCAGGGGGCTGTCGTTTCACTACATAGACAATGGGTGGCGGACCAAAAGCGGTTCATACGATCTCAAAGTGGTGGCTGAAAACCAACCCTTTTCCATTCACTTGGTGGGCCGCACCGTGGACGAAAGTGAAACCGGCGAACTGATTTTTCAAAAGGAGAAAATCAGGCGTCGCAGCGTTCGCTTTGAGTCCATGAACCGCAAACAAAAAAAAGATTTGAGAACCTTCATCAAAAACGTCATCGATCGGTAGCTGTTTCCAAAACAATTTGGAGACACAGCAAAAAGGATCTATGTTCATCAAATCCATAAAATATGTTTTAAAGGAAATTAAGGTCTCAATTTGGGCAGTTATTGCTGTTTTTGCATGGATAGGAGTATGATAGCAATCATCTCAAAAACAGGCGATAATTTGTTTTTAAGCATAACGGCATGTGTTGTATATGTTTTTGTAATTCTCTGCGTTTATTTTAAGATAGGAAAAGAAAAAGATTACCCGTAATTAGGGGTATCCTGCGGCTTTGTAGCAATATAAGGATTCGCGGTAGATTACCACGGCGTCACTCACGCCGCCTTGACTCTGAGAAGCCCTCCGACTTTTGCAATGATAAGGCTTATGCCTCAATCC
>JBFFHG010000644.1:0-3292 GCA_041557055.1 Desulfosarcinaceae bacterium | reverse complement strand
AGGTGGTGGGATCAATATGACTGTAGACGAACGAATAGCTGCAGTGCCGGAGTTCAAACCTGAACTGGCTTCATGTAATCTGGGATCAATGAATTTTGCATTGTTTCCGGTTCTTGAAAAAATCAGACAATGGAAATATGATTGGGAACCTGCATATCTTGAGGGGTCAAAAGATTTTATTTTTAAAAATACATTTAAAGATCTGGAAAGAATTTTTGAGGTAATGAAAGAAAGTGCAACAAAGCCTGAACTGGAAGCATATGATGTCGGGCATCTTCATAATGCGCATTATTATTATCTCAATGAAGTGATTGAAAAACCGGTTTATATTCAATTTGTAACGGGTATTATGGGGGGGATAAGTGCGACGCTTCCTCATCTTATGCACATGAAACAAACTGCAGACTCACTTTATGGCGGTAACTATATCTTTTCAACAATTGCAGCAGGAAAAAATGAATTTAAAATGGGTGCGGCTTCAATGATTTTAGGTGGTGGGGCAAGGGTCGGTCTTGAAGATAATCTTTGGTTGTCAAAAGGTGAGATGGCGAAATCCAATGCTGAACTTGTGGAGAAAATGGTAAGGATAGCTGAGGAGCTTGGTTATGAACCCGCTTCACCGGATGAAACAAGGAAAATTCTTAATTTAAAAGGAAAAGACAAGGTTAATATGTAAAAGATGGCCCCAGGGAAACCTATTTTGAACATGGCGTTTGAAACCCAAATTCATAGGCGCGACATTCTTTTGGAATTTTGATATAATTGTCCGATATTATATAAAAATCGTTTATTGAACTTGCCGCTGTCTTGCATGGGTTCACGATTCCGTTTTTTGCGGTATCCCCCAAATGGAGGATGGCAGCTATTGCAGGCGTGTGATACCGATTAAAAACATAATTGAATAGGGGGGGGCTGCAAATCTTTATTACGCACACTTCAAAAGGAATCGAAACATGCCTGAAATTCGAGACTATATGTCGGGTGAAATTCTTTGCATGGTTAAAAAAGCTTTTAGATGTTTCAAATTAATAAACATTCCATTTATAGGCCCTAAAATTAAAAGCAACCTTTTGAAGGTGCTGGATAAATGCGCGCCCCAAAAAATCAATGTCAACCATGCGATCAAACTCATCCAAGCATCGGATATATGCGCTGTGGGTGAACGTGTCTGCAATCCGCTGCATAATGATGTTGAATTCGGGGAATCCGTATTTTTAGATGAATTGGCAGAGGGCATGATTGAGGCGGGCAAAGCAAAACATGTCCGGAAAGATATGGCCATTGAAACGATATCGCGGGAAAACAGATATCCGATTATGATAACCAGCGTATCCGGTAAATATTTGGAGATCTGCCGCTCAATACCTCAAAAATGCATATATTGGAATTCCGAAAAGCATGGCGTGAAATGCATCACAAGGAAAACCGAATCTAATAAACCATAGAAGTGGTTGCAAAAGTCGGAGGGCGAAAGAGCCATGGCGTTGAGGGTAAACTGCCTGTCCCTGCACTCATACTTTGGGGCGACGGGGATCGCCTCACGCATGTATCAGGTGCCGCGATTCTTGAATCGTTGATGCCCAGTGCCAAAGCGATCGTAATGAAAAGCATGGGGCATATTCCCATGATGCAAGACCCGCTGTCAACCGCTGGATATTACATCGAATTTTGTAAAAAAGAACAATAGGCCCCGTGTTTGAGCGGCGCAAAGAAGAGGGTTGCGAAGAGACGATCAAAAAGGGCAGGTCATCAAAACCCTCATTGGCTTGTCCAGTCATTGTTTTGGATGGACAGTTTTTTGATTCGATAGCGCAGCGTGTTGGGGGGGATCTCCAGAATAGCCGCCGCCCCGTTGGGCCCTGAGATTCTGCCGCCGGTGCGTTTGAGCACCCGGATGATATGAGTGCGTTCGTTTTCAGCATGGTTCATGAGGCGTTCGTTTTCAGCAATGGCACTGGGATCGGCCGTCATTTCGGGTAAGCGTAACCGGGAGCCGCGGCACAGGATTACGGCGCGCTCAATGAGGTTTTCCAGTTCGCGCACATTGCCCGGCCAGGGGTAAGCGTTCAGCCGTTTGATGTCATCGGCCGACAGCTTGTCGATTGATTTGTTGTGTTGCCGGCAAAATTTTGCGAGGAAATGCTCGGTCAGCAGGGTTGTGTCTTCCCGGCGCCGGCGCAGCGGCGGCACCTCGATGGGAAATACGTTCAGGCGGTAGTAAAGGTCTTGACGGAATTCTCCGATGCGGACCTGATTGGTCAACTTTTTGTTGGTGGCGGCCATCAGCCTGAAGTCTGAGCGCAGGGTGGTTTGTCCGCCCACGCGCTCGAACTCTTTGGACTGCAGCACCCGCAGCAGGCGCACTTGAACCGCCATGGGAATGTCGCCGATTTCGTCCAGAAACAAAGTGCCGCCGTCTGCCAGTTCAAAACGTCCCAGATAGCGCCGGTCGGCTCCGGTAAAGGCGCCGCGTTCGTGTCCGAAGAGTTCGCTGGCGATCAAATGCTCTGAAAAGGCGCTGCAGTTGACCCGGATAAAAGGCCCTTTTTTGCGCAGGCTGTTGCGGTGGATGGCTCGGGCCACCAGTTCCTTGCCCACGCCGGTTTCGCCCAGTATCAGAACTGTGGCATCGGTGGCCGCCACCGATTCGATGCGCTTGAAGACCCGCTGCATGGCGTTGCTGTGCCCCACAATATCTTCGAAATTGAGTCGTTCGAGATATTGCTGTTCATAGTGTTGCTTTTCCTCTTTTTGTTTCAGGTACTGATCCTGCAAAAGGGCGTAGGCCTTTGCATTTTCCATGGCTATGGAGGCCTGGGCCGCGAAGTAGTCCAGAATCTTGATATCCGATGCCATGAAGGCGCTGCTGAAGAGGCGGTTGTCCAGATAGAGTACGCCGATCACTTGCTTGCGCAGCAACATGGGGACGCAGATGCATGAGCGAATAGGGTTTTCGATCTCGCCCCGGCCCGGGGGCAGTTCCAGATCCACCAGCCGGCCTTCGGCCGTGTCGTAGGTCTTGGCGATCAATTCCCGTGATCGGGCAAATCCGGCACAGGACACATCCTTTGTTTCCAGGTTCTTGGCCGCTTTCAGGATAAAATCATGGGATTGGTTCTCTTTGACAAAAATTGCGCCGCGTTCTGCGCTGGTGAGCCGTGCGGCGGCTGAAATCACCTGTCCGATCAGATCCCGGTCAGCTTGCAGGGTGACCAGTTCCTGGCTGAGGCTCATCATCTCTTCGAGCAGATTTTTCTCGCTGCGCAGGTTTTTGATCAAATGGTGGATCTCT
>JBFFHG010000643.1:0-3296 GCA_041557055.1 Desulfosarcinaceae bacterium | reverse complement strand
TCCACCCGATGGATCCCGAATCGATATTACGCCGGGGATAACGAATCGGTTGAATCAATTGGAAAAACAGATATCCACGCTTTCACAGGATATCGAAAAGATGAAGTTGAAAATACCAATACAGCGGTTTGGATCGGTGGTTGTGACAGCTCTTACGTGAGGACGCATCTGGGAAAAATTCCCGATTCAAGCAGGAACCGTCTGGTTGTCAATTCCATTCAGAACATGATGGCCGCTAGGATTTCCAACTATTATAATCTTAAAGGTGCTTCGCAAACGGTTGATACAGCCTGCTCCTCTTCATTAATAGCGATCCATAATGCCGTCAATATTCTTAAAAACAATGAAGCGGATATGGCTATCGCCGGCGGCATAGGTTTGCTGATAGATCCCCATGCACACGTTTGGTTCAGCAATGCGGATGTCCTGTCTGATTGTGAAAAATCGTATGTTTTTGATGAACGGGCCAATGGATTTGTGTTAGGCGAGGGGGCGGGTTTAGTCTTGTTGAAACCGTATTCAAAGGCTTTGGAAGATGGAGATAACATCCTGGCAATTGTTCTGGGGTCAGCCGTCAATAATGATGGCCACACGGTCGGGGTAACCGTACCGAATAAAAATGCCCAAAAAGAAGTTATAAAAAGAGCAATAGAGGTTGCCGGCGTTTCCGCTGAAAATATTACCTATCTTGAGGCCCATGGCACCGGCACTCTTATCGGCGATCCCATAGAAATACATGCCGCAACAGAGGCTTTCCGGGAAGATTCGGCAGAGTTGCAGTATTGCGCTGTGGGTTCAGTTAAATCCAATATGGGACATTCACTGCATGCGGCAGGTGTGGCAAGTTTCATTAAAGTCGTTTTGGCGCTCACCCATAAGAAAATACCGGCTACTTTAAATTGTGAAAAACCTCATCAGAGGTTTCAGTTTGATAATTCGCCATTTTATCCCGTTGTAAAAACCCGGGAGTGGGAACCGAAAAATGGTTCAAGATGTGCCGGGATATCCTCTTTTGGGTTTGGAGGAACCAATTGTCACATGGTAGTTGAAGAGTTTACCGATTTGAAGCGAAATCCGTCAGTATCCAAGAGACCCCCGTTGCCTATGACCTCATTCAATAGAAAGCATTTCTGGATAGGGTATGAGATTCAGGAGCATTGTCCCAAAGAAACAAAAGATCAAAAGGAAACTTTAATCTCCAAGGATGGCACGCCAGATAACGGCCCATTGGAAGCGGCGATAAAACAATATGTGGTTACTAAAATCGCCGCTTTGCTTTGCGTCCCGGAATCCTCAGTGGATGTTGAGGAAAATCTTTTGGACATGGGGGTGGATTCCAATAATTTGGTTCATCTGGTCAAGGCGTTTGAAAAAGAAGTCAATATTGAATTATACCCCACCATGTTTTTTGAATATCAGAATATAAGCGATCTTGTCACCTATTTCACTCAAAGATACGGCCAGCAGTTTTCTGAATCTTTGACCCAGTTATATCCCCATTTGTTAAAGGCTAATTCCTTGGATCATAAATTGTCACATATTGCCGATACTGCTTTACCCCGAAAACAGAACCACATTAAAAACCGGGTCTGCTTTTCAGAGCCCGCTTCGGGTGAGACAAAAAAACGGCGGGACCGGGTTGCTGATCATGAGGACATCGCCATTATCGGAATGGCCGGAATGACGGGGGGGGCTTCGACCCTATATGAATTTTGGGAAAATATAGTGACCCATAAGAGCCCCATAAGAACGATTCCTAAACAGCGGTTTGATTATCTGCCCTTTTTTGACACCGTTCAGCAGACCGGAAAAACCTATTGCAAATGGGGCGGGTTCATTGATGAGTATGACTTGTTTGACGCCGATTTTTTTAATATTTCCAATAAAGAAGCGGAAATGATGGACCCGCAATTGAGACTTCTTTTGCACGTGCTTTATCGGACTGCGGAAGAGGGAGGAGTTGTCAATTCAATACGACATACAAATACAGGCATGTATGTTGGGTGCTGTTTCCAGGATTATCATGATCAAATGAAGGCATTAAACCTTCAATCACCCTATAAAGGAACCGGAAATGCATTAACCATGATGTCCAATCGGCCTTCCTATTATTTTGATCTTTTTGGCCCCAGTGTCACAATCGATACGGCCTGTTCTTCATCTGCCGTGGCATTGCACACCGCATGCAGGGCTCTTCAGAACGAGGAGTGTGACATGGCCTTTGCCGCAGGTGTCAACCTTATACTATCACCGGAACATTATACTTATTTTTCAGCTATAGGGGCGTTGTCTCCTACGGGCCATTGCCACAGCTTTGAAGCAAGAGCGGATGGGTATGTTCCCGGCGAGGGTATTGGCGCCGTTTTTTTAAAAACATTGCCAAAGGCCCAAAAGGATTGTGACCGAATTCACGCGGTAATTAAGGGAACCGCAATCAGTCACGGAGGCAAAGCATCTGCAATTACCGCTCCGGACAGTTCACGTGAGGCACAGGTGATATTGAAGGCGTGGAAGGACGCTGGGATTGATCCTGAGACCATCGGATATATAGAGGCACATGGTACCGGAACCAACCTGGGTGATCCCATTGAAATTGAGGGGCTTCATAAAGCGTTCCAAGAACATACCAGGGCATCGGAGTTCTGCGCTGTCGGCTCGGCAAAGGCACATGTCGGCCATACAGAAGGCGCGGCCGGTATAATCGGTGTCATTAAAACCGTTTTGGCAATGAAAAACGGGATGATCCCGGCCATGCCGAATTTTGAGACGCTCAATCCCTATATCAAGCTGGATGGCTCAGCCTTGTATATCAATCGGGAAACAAAAAAATGGGGAAAGATCGAAGGCCACCCCAGAAGAGCAGGGGTGAGTTCTTTTGGTTTTGGAGGAACTTACTCGCATATTGTATTGGAAGAATATCCCTGGCAGCCGTCTCAAAACAAGCAATCGGAAAACAGATCAGGTTTGTTTCTGGTATCGGCTCAAAATAAATCTGCGTTAAACGCGTATATAAAACGCATTCTCAATTTTATTCAGGACCATCTTCTTGACGCAAAAAATCCTTCATTATTTCCTTCCTTCCTGTACGCCATGCAGATTCGTCGAGAGCATATGAACGAACGACTGGCAATGATCGTATCAAGTGCGGAAGAGCTTTACCGGAAATTGAAACAATACGCTGAAGGGAAACAGAACCATAATGATTTTTGTCAATCAGAGAACAATGATGAGTTGGAAAAAATAGCCCGGATTTGGCTGTCAGGAGGCGAAATTGATTTTCCAAAGCAAAATGACCT
>JBFFHG010000642.1:0-3309 GCA_041557055.1 Desulfosarcinaceae bacterium | reverse complement strand
TCACCCTCGGCAATATCCCTGAGCATGCGCACGGCCCCGTTGATGGGGCCGATCAACTTGCCCGTGAACCACAGGGCCAGGACCGCAATGGCCGCAACCACCAGGGCGATGATGATCAGAATGGTGTTGCGCAACGCATCCACCGCGCCAAACATTTCATCCATGGCGGCGGTGGTGATCATGCACCAGTTGAGGCCTTGGATATGAACCGGATCATAGCGCACCAACTCCTTGTCCCCGGTGCTGCCTGTTTTAATACCCGTTCCGGTTTCGCCCTTGAGGGCCAGTTCGATAAACCGGTCTGACTTGGCATCGCCGATATTACCCGACTTGACCACCCGGTTGCTGCGCATGCTGGTTTTGCCGTCCAGTCGCCCCACCAGGTAGGATTCGCCGGTTTTTCCCAGACCGGTGCGTTGCTGAACAATGGCATTGATCCGCTCCGATGGAATCTGCAGGGCCACATACCCGATGACCTGGTTCTCCTGGTTTTTCATTTTAGCCATCATAAAGGCCGCCTGCGCACCATTGGACGGCGCATAAGGCTCAAAGTCGGCTGTTACGAGGGCGTCGTCCGAAGCGTTCCGAATCGCTTTAAAAGCCTTGCCCATGCTGGAGTTGCTCAAGCTGCTCTGGGGAATGGTCATTCCCAGGTCCGACCTCTTGGCTACGGTATAGACAATGTCGCCATCCGTATGAATCAGGTAAAGATCATGCCAGTCGTTGTCCGTTGCAATGTCCTTCAAACGAGGATCGAAAAGCTTGGCGTGCTGGCGCCACGCCTCGCTGTCAATGGTGTCGCCGGAGGCCTCAAAGGCGCTGTTGAAGAGCAGCATCGCTTGTTGAACATAGGGATCATCCCGGGCGACCTTCAAGGCGGCCTCAATTTGTTTGAAATAGCTTTCGATATGGTTCTTCTTGATCTCCTGAACGGCTGAGAATTTGGCCCACACCTCATCGTGCAGGGCAGAGCCGGCCTTGCTTAGCGCCAGGAGGGTAACCCCCCCGAGGGGCGCAAGACCGATCAGAATAAAGACAATGAGCAATTTGGTTTTAATCTTTAATTTGTCGAGCACGTTTTTTCTCCTCCATCATGCCTGGCTCCTGTTGGTATTTCCAAACCTTAAAGGTACGGTCTGAAATCATTCGGAGGTATCTCCGAAAATTCGCACCGCATTTCAGCCTTGAATATCGGCGCGAAAGGGGAGATTTTGATAGCAAGCTGAAAAATTATATACTATTTCAGATGGGATTGAAGCGGCAACGACCGGCAGGATAAAATCGAGCCGTCCACTCCACATCCATTCAACTGAATTTAATTTAAATTTGAAAATAACGGCCTAAGACCGGCCATCCCGGTTGCGCTGAAATCACTGCGGGCAGGCCTCGATCGCCTGCACCAGGGCGTGCATATGGCCTTTTTCCGCCTGGGCGATGGTCATGAAGGCTTCCCGGGCATCCGGGGCCGCAGCCTGATCCGCCATGGCGCGGTAGAGATCAAAGGCCGCATACTCGATCCCCAGGGCCAGTTCGACCAGTCCCAGGCAGGCGCGCCCCTGAACGGCGGACGCTTTTTGCAGGGCTGTTTCGAGGGGTGTACCGCCCTCCAGCACATCACCGGACAACCTGTCGAACAGGGTTTCAAACCCCTCGACCCGGGTTTCAATCCGCCGCAGGAATTGATAGACGGTTCTGGCATGGCCGATTTCCGCCTGGGCCAGATTGCCGAACACCCCGGCCCAGGGTTGATTCGCATATTGCTTTTGAACGTGGGTGTAAAAATTGAGGGCCCCCTTCTCCAGGTTCATGGCGGTCTGGAGCATCCGGACCGGCGTGTTCAACCTGTTGAAAAGCTGAACCCGGGGATAGTCGGCGGCCACGGCCCCATCCCAGGCCAACATGCCGCCGGAAAGGTTGTAAAGGGGCCCGTCCCCAATCTCTTCATCAGCGAGCATGGCGGCGGCGGCCATTGATCGGCCGCCGCTGTGGCAATATAAGACCAGCTCTTTATCCCGCGGCACACTTTCCATGGTCCGCACCAGTTCGGGCAGCGGCATCAGGCGGGCGCCGGGGATGTGGCCGTGTTCATACTCACCGGGCTGGCGCACATCGATCAGAATGTACGCGTTCTCATGATGCCCCCGGATGAACTGTCGAAGTTGCCGAGGCGTCAAATCCACGATATTCATTCAACTCCCCTTTCATTAAATATTGTCAAAGGCCGCACCAGTTGCTTGAGCATCAACCCAGCATCAGTGGTGCTGTTTTTACAACTGAAACCGCTACAGATATGGGCGGTGGCAGCGTTTCCGGCAGAAGCCAAACCCGATGTGAAGCCGGCCAGGTTCGATAAGTGGGCCGCATTTTGCTCGGATTTCAGATGGGCCACAAGATGGGGTGCAAAGGGTGTCTGCAGGGCTTTTAAAATGGCCTGGGTATCCGCCCCCTCCGGCCGGCCGGTCACCACCACCTCCTGGCCGGGCTGCAGGGCCATATCCAGTCCGTTCAAAAAATGGGTGAAAACAACGGGTTGCCGAACAGCCGGTCCGGAAAAAACCTGGGTCAAGCCATGGGCGCGCACCTCCCAGCGGGTATCCCCGGTCAGCCGGCCAAACAACAGCAGGTTGGACAAGGCAACCGAGTTGGCCGAGGGCAAGGCGCCGTCGTACAGCTCTTTGGGCCGAACGGGCAGTTCACTGTGATCGGCGGCTGTCAAGAAATATCCCCCGTTGGTTTGATCCCAGAAATCGGCATCCATCCGGTGTTGCAGCTCAAGGGCCCATTGCAGCAGATCGGTGCTGAATGTGCTGCGGTACAATTCGATCAGCCCCATGATCAAAAAGGCGTAATCGCCGGCCTGTCCGGCAATGCCCGCCCCGCCGTCGCGCCAGCGGTGCAGCAGGCGCCCGGCTTTATCGGTCAGATTGGATCGGATGAAGGCAACGGCCTTTTGAGCCGCTGCAGCATAATGCCGGAGCCCCAGGACGCGGGCCCCCACTGCCAGAGCGGCGATCATCAATCCATTCCAATCGGTCAGAACCTTGTCGTCTTTTAAAGGCGCGATTCGCCGGCTGCGGTTGTTATGGAGTTTCTCACGCAACGCGGCCCATTGAGCGGTCAGCACATCGGCCGGCATGCTCAGGGATCTGGCCCACTGCTCCCAGACACGGCTCAGATGCGGAATATTGGCGCCGCTTTTTTGGCGGGAAGCTTCGTCCGCAAAATTACCTTCCGGTTCCAGGTTGAAAATCCGGGACCAGGGAATTTTGGCCGCCTCGGCCATGGCGATTTCATCAAACGCAGACTTTT
>JBFFHG010000641.1:0-3314 GCA_041557055.1 Desulfosarcinaceae bacterium | reverse complement strand
TGATGCTCAGGGACACCTTCAATAAAAACGACTGCTCCCTGTTGCCGCTGTATATGTGGGAATAAGCGGGCACATACACGGTTTGCCCTTTGGACAATAGAATATCCCCGACCCCATGGGATACCGCCGGAATCAGAACGGCCAGACAAACAAGCGCCACGGCAAGTAATCGAAAGACTCGATCTGCTGATTTCATAATCTTCTCCCGGTTTTGAGGTTCAACACCATTATTACGCCATTTTCTTTGCCGGTCCAAGGGTCAAATGTCGGATGGGGTGTTTTAATGAAATCAATTACCTTGGCACATGTGTTGAAAATCGGGTTTCGTGCCAACACCAACAACATGGTTGCTGATTTTCAGCATGGCATGCTCCTTTCATAATGATAAATGCTTGTTATTATTAAAACCATCCCGGTTCCTAAAAAAAGTTGTGTTGACTTGACAACTTTATTCAGACCCGATAGATTGAAACTCATTCAACTTCTATATGATATATTTTTCTAATTTCGATTAATTCACCTCTCTTTTATCTGAACGATTATTCAACTCTGATTTCTTCAAAACGCTCAAGATAGCTCCATCTTTTTTCAAGACAGGACGTTGAGTCTCACCGGATGTCGTTGTTGCATCTGCCCGGTTCTGCATCTACCTGTTTTTACCTCGGCGGAAAGGGGGGAGGCCATTTTTTGGTAAATCGCCGGCCAAGATATATGTTCGTCTTTAAAAATCATGGTCCGGCAAAATCTGTGTGCCGGATTCAATCTACACTTTTAAAACGATAAAAGGAGACAACAAATGGCAGATAAATTCATAGATCTTCAGGCAGCATTTTACAACGCATTCACCCAGGCGCTCGGTTATCGGCAAGGAGACCCTTTTCAACTGATCCAACCGGCAGTTCCCATTGTGGGCGGTGACGATGCGGATACACTTTTGTGGAACTATTTCAATAATATCCCGCCTCTTTCTTTGACCCAGAACACCATTCTTTCCGGCGGCAACCAGTTTTTAACCAATTACCAGGGCGTTATGTCAGTGCTCAAGGCTCAGAACTCCACCTTTAGATCCACAATCGGTCCGGCTTGCTGGGATGCCTATATGACGGCATTGAAACGTGGCAAGGTGACTGCCGATGCAATGGCATTCCGCAATTGGGCATTGTTCAATGCGCCATGCTCCGAGGTTTCCACCTCCGGCGCATCCGCTCTCCAGGCGTCTCTATTGGATCCCATATTTGCCGCCCAAATGAACGTGACGCCCTATAAGCCGGCCGGCGCCAAATCAGTCACCTTTGTGCCGGGATATGATAAGATGATATCCTTGCTTAATCAATCGCCATCACGCAAATTTGATATTGACTTGTCAAAGGCCAGTTCCGATGTGTCCAAAACCTGGGCCAAGACATCTCATGGCGCTTTTTTCGGCCTCTTCGGCGGCAGCAGTACCACGTCAACCCAGAGCCAAAAATTCGCCAGCAGCGGCGTCAGACTCTATGGCTGTTTCGGCAATCTGCTCCAGTTCATGGCAACCCCGGGTGACTGGTATAGTTCCCAGGCCCTTGGCATGGCCTACTCTACAAAAGAAGGGGCACCATGGGACCCTGATAAAACCAAACCCAACTGGAATACCACATTCGGGGATGATAACGGCAACATGCAGCGGATGACGGTCAATATTGTTGTGGTTAAAGATATGGACGTCACCGTTGTTTCACAGGCGACGTATAGTGAGTCCGAGCAAACAGATATCCAGAACCAAAAAAATAACGGTATCTGGCCTTTTTACAGTTCCGGCGGGTCATCTCATACGAACACCTCTGTATCCTTTAATACCCAGGGTCATATGATGATTCACTTTACCAGTAAACCCGATGCGACCATCACTATCGGTTGCAATGTCATTTCCATCGGAAAATATCTCGGCCACACCGCAGAGGCCGTTAAAATGGTAATGGGATAATAATTTACCCATATGGCGAACCGGACGGTCCTCCGGCTGGTTCGCCATATCCCGGGGAGAAGAACCAAGATGACGATCTTCGCGGCCATTCACAGTATGGAACGCCTTCAGGAACAATGGTTTGGCACCCTTTGCGGGGAGGTGGGGGCTGATAATTTTCAGATCATTCAGCCTGCCTGCCTAAGCCAGGAAAACGACGCCGGTTTATGGCAGCTTTTGAACCGTATTCCACCGGTATCCCAAACCTTTAACCGCTGTCTGTGGCAGGATGAGACCTTTTTTGATAATTATCTGGCCACAATCTGTCAGCTTGATGAACACAAAACCTGCCTGAAGCAGGTCATCGGAGATGCCGATTACACGGCCTGGTGCCGACATCTCAATCAAATTCAGCCAAAGCCCGAGGAGGGGCGTGAGCTTGCATTGGCGTTCAGGAACTGGGCGATGGGGGTATGTCCGGATAAGGCGGAACAAGGCGCTTCCGCAATTTTGCAGAACAAGCTTTCCAAAGGGATCCTCAACGCAATTTTGCCGTATACGGGTCTCAACGCCAAACCTGTCGATTTTATAGGGAGCTTTGCCCAATTGTTGAAAACCCTGGCCATGGCCGGTGGGAAAGAGATTCACTTTGACAGCCGGTCAGGAAATGCCGGGACCGGTATACAGGGGGGGGGCGCCTATCTTTGGGGCCTCTGGGCCGATCTCATTCCCTATTCCCGTTTGAGCCGTCAATTTGCCTGCAACCCGGTGACCATGACCCTAAAGATGGGGGCAGTTGCGCCATGGATTGCAACACCAGGAGATTGGTACAACTCCTCCCTGCTGAACCAGGCTTACGCCAGTAAATCATCTCCGCCATGGAAGACCGATCCGGAACCCGATTGGAATCTGGCCTTTGGCCCGGACGGGATACTGAAGAACTTTATTGCCTCTGTTTTTTTTGCCGATGACGTGACAATGCATCTGACATCCCATTGCCGCTATACTGATTTTGACAGGGCGATCATTGCACAACATGCAAAAAAAGGCCTGTGGCCCTTGTATGTACCTTCCTGCGATTGGGCAGACAACGCCGTTGTTTTCGGTGATTCGGCCATGGACATCACTGTCGCAGTGAAACCCGGGCATCCCATTGTCCTTGGTGCAACAATTCTTGGCATCGGCCAATATATCCGATGAATTAAATTTGTTCGATCAGAAGGCTGCAAAACCGGAGGAATAGCAAGCTCTTTTGAGGATTTTGCAGACTTCTGATCGGGCGAAGATGGCCGGAAGCCGGGATGGATAACATGTGAATTTATTTTTGCGCGGCCCCTAAGGACCCATTGGCGGTGGGGGATCAATTTGAGCTCTT
>JBFFHG010000640.1:0-3316 GCA_041557055.1 Desulfosarcinaceae bacterium | reverse complement strand
TTATTTCCGTATTCTCCAATCTTATCCCGCGCGCAGTGGGTGATCTGGTCCGACTGATTCGGGCCGGTCAAGGGGACCAGGCCGGGCAGCTCAATGATATACTCGATCCGTTGTTTCAACTGGTTTCAGTCAAAACAACGGAGTCGACCCCTTTTGGGCCGGTCGCCTGCAACGCCAAAAATCCTTTGGCGATCAAGGCCCTGATGAATATTTTTGGAATGCCTTCCGGCCACTGCCGTAAGCCCATGGGCAAATTGACCCGGAAAGGCTTGACATCCATTCTGCATGCCGCCCGTTGCGTGTATGCAACGGCACCCGATCTTTTCCAACCGATTGCGGATTTCTGTGAGGTCGATATTGATGAACGCCTCAATGCACCGGAATCTTGGGAGGGGTTGTACTATGAAACCTACTGAGCGTTGATTTGAGGTGTCATCGATATCTGTTTCGAGGTGAAATTACCGACTGTTTTTTTAACGCGAACAATATTTTTCTTGACAAAATCATGGGAATCGAACATAAATACATTAATGGATACATATAAGTATCCGGATAGGGCGGGCCGATTGTCCACAACGGGTGAATACGGTCAGACAGATAAAGGAAGGTTCTATCGCCAGCTATTGAGACGTTATCATAATAATAAAGCGATTCGAGATTAACTATTGAAAAGGAAACTGAAATGAAAGAATTAAAAGGCGTATTGGCACTTATTCCCACACCTTTGACTGAAGAAGGCAAGGTTGACGAAAGGGGGCTGAGAAGACTTATTGATTTTGACATTGCCAATGGGTGTGACGGTATCGGGGTGTTGGCGGCAATCGGCGAAGGATATCTTTTCAGTACTGAAGATATGCAGCGAATCGTGCGTATCGCTGCCGACGCTTTGAACGGCCGCGCGCCCCTGGTCGTCGGCTGCCCGGCCATGGGCACGATCACCGCTGTTGAGTTTTGTAAAAAAGCGCAAGACTGGGGTGGGGATGCGATCCTGGCTTTCAATCCAAAGTATAAGGGATTTGACCCATACGGTTTCAAACACCTGGTCACCCATTATTCCGCCATGGCCGAGGCGGTGCAAATACCAATTGTTCCTTATTCGCAGTTGGATGATCCCATTCCTCTGGATGTCTTGAAATACCTGGCGGAAGCCGGCACAATAAAACACATCAAATATGGTCCGCACAATTGCGCCACACTAAAACAAATCGTCGCCGAATTGGGTGACAAGCTATATGTTTTTGCCGGTGCGGATACGTTTATTCTCAGGCACTTGATGCTGGGGGCCAATGGGATTTCGATCGCGACCGCGGCCCTGTTCCCCAAAGAGTGTTGCACCCTTGTGCAGTTGGTAAAGGCGGGGCAGATCGACAAGGCCCGGGATCTCTACCGGCAAACAATATTGAATTGGAACGATATCGGTTTTTATAACTGCTGGCAGTCGGTCCATAAAAAGGCGCTTCAGTATATGGGCATCATTGATTCAGCCCGATGCCTTCCGCCATTGACAGAGGCTGAGGACTATCAGGACCAGGAGGTGCGGTCATTGTTGTCATTTTTAGGGAAATTGGCATAGCGGGTTGCCATCAGAATGATGCGATATGATGTTCGGTAGGGCAATTTTGCGTAGTCGATGCGTTTTTCCCTTGACGTTGCGTGTGATTATATATTTATAGATGTATTCCAGGAAGTATCCAAAATGCCGTTGTTTTGGATACAGGCCGACGGGTTGCATGAAAACTGAATTCGCAGGTGGTGCGAAAGTTTATGACAAATTGCCAAACAGGTCATAACCACAGTAAAAAACAACTTTCGAAACATTCTGTTTAATGGATGTTCCATTGGGCAGAATTAACCACCCAACCGCTATGGGATAGTCTGAAAATTATGACGAAAAATGACAACGAAGACTTGGAAGATTACGCATATCGCTATATTATTCACCGGATTGTGGAAAACCAGGTTAAACCGGGAGATACCATTCTGGAAACGGAAATGGCTGAAATCCTCAACGTGAGCCGGACCCCCGTTCGTCACGCTTTGGGCAGACTGGTTAACGAGGGGCTTTTGGAAAAGAAGCGCAAAAAAGGATGTATTGTTCCGACGCCCCAGCCTGATGATGCAAGACAGGTTTTTCAGGCAAGGGAAATTTTAGAGAGCAAGGTTGCCTGGCTTGCGGCATTGAACCGCAAGGATGAGGATGTGACAGAGCTCCGGCAAATACTTAATCAAGAGATAAACGCCCTCGATTTGCAGGAAAAAGACGGTTATTATTTGTCAAATGAAAATTTTCATTTTAAGCTGATCAAGTCCGCTGGAAATTCATATTTTGAACGCTATTGCCGCCATCTTTTCAGGCGTTCGAGTTTTTATATTTTTTATTTTGATTCATTTTATTCCACGGGGAAAAAAATTAAAAGATTGCCGCGCCAACTCACGCCCAATCAGCATTTGGAAATTGTCGATGCCATTGAGCGTCGTGATCCGGAGCTTGCGGAGAAAAGGATGAAAGAGCACGTTCACTATTCATTTAAAGTCCTTCTTGGTTTATAGCAAGCCGCAGGGCTTACAGGCTATTGTCTTTTCATTGTAACGGGATTGGTTAATGATTACGACCTTTTAAATGTATACATTGAAAAATTCATCAAAAACTAAATATGGGTCGGATTGAAACAGGGTGAAAAAACAGATCTTGATTCTTTTATGATGTTAAGAATAAAATTTTTAAGGCGTAAAAATGCAACGCTATTTGCTGTAGAAACGTTGCCGGGTCTGAGTCTGCCATTTGCCATGAAGTTTGTGCAAGCAGAAGAACGATATCTGCTAATTCTTGGATGACTTGTTAATGCCACTTAAAAAAAAAGAGAGTTGTAATGTATCTAATTAGCAAAAGGTTTTTTGAAACAGTCATTTTCTTTCTTTTGTTAACCTTTGCAAGCTTTCTTATTATAAAGCTGGCTCCCGGAGACCCGGTGAGAAACATTTTAGGCGTGGAAGACTTGGTTGCGACCCAGGAGGAGATCGATGAACTGCGCGAAGAATTGGGATTGAATAAGCCGATTTATCAACAATATGCCCTGTGGGTGGGAAAAATGCTGCGCTTTGACATGGGCAAGTCCGTAATGACAAAAAGGGATGTTTTTGTTGAAATTACAAGAGCATTTCCCGCTACCCTGGTGTTGACGATAAGTTCCTTGTTTCTGACCATGTTGATTTCATTGCCCCTAGGTACGTTTTCAGCGATTTACAAAGACAGTTGGTTTGATAAAATAGCAAACGGCTACTGCATGTTTGGGACATCCATTCCCGGGTTTTGGCT
>JBFFHG010000639.1:0-3318 GCA_041557055.1 Desulfosarcinaceae bacterium | reverse complement strand
AGGATTTTTCTTTTATTGAAGTCAACGACGGCTCCTGTTTGGCCAATATTCAGATTATTGCCGCAAATTCATTGAACAACTATTCTGAAATTCGCAAACTGACCACCGGTTCATCCCTGACCGTCAGCGGCGCTCTGATCCCTTCCCATGGCAAGGGCCAGCAATGGGAAATTCAGGCCCTGGAAGTGACCATTTTTCAAATTGCACCGGAGAGTTTTCCGCTGCAAAAAAAACGCCATGGCGATGAATACTTACGTACCATTGCACATTTAAGACCCAGAACCAATAAATATGGCGCTGTCTTTAGAATCCGTTCCGAACTATCTTATGCTGTTCACCAATTTTTTCATGATCGGGGATTTCACTATATTCATACCCCCATTCTCACCGGATCGGATTGTGAAGGCGCTGGAGATATTTTCAGAGTCACCACCTTGAAACCGGAACGCGAAGATATCCATAACGATTTTTTTGGAAAAGAGGCCAACCTGACTGTTTCGGGGCAGCTTGAAGCCGAAATGCTGGCTCTATCCCTTGGCGATATATATACCTTTGGCCCCACCTTCAGAGCGGAAAATTCCAATACACGCCGCCATGCCGCTGAATTCTGGATGATTGAACCGGAAATGGCTTTTTGCGACCTTGGCGAATGCATGGATATGGCCGAAGAGATGATCCAACATCTGGTACGCCATGCCATGACGCAGTGCAAAGAGGATATATCTCTTTTCATGCGTTTTGTGGACAAAAACCTCGGCGCCACTTTAGATAATATAAGTCAATCCAGGTTCGAACGCTTATCTTATTCGGAGGCGGTCAAAATCCTTGAATCCAGCGGCCAACAATTTGATTACCCCATCGGGTTCGGCCATGAATTACAATCCGAACATGAACGCTATTTGACCGAAGTTCATTTTAAACGGCCCGTCATTGTTTATGATTATCCCAAAACCATCAAACCTTTTTACATGCGTGTCAACGATGACGACACCACCGTGGCCGCAATGGATGTCCTGGTGCCGGGTATAGGGGAAATCATCGGCGGCAGTCAGCGTGAAGAGCGTCTGGAGGTATTGAAGGCCCGCATGGCTCAACAGGGCCTTTCCCATGAATCGTACTGGTGGTATCTTGAATCGAGGCAATACGGCAGCGTGCCCCACGCCGGTTTTGGCTTGGGTTTTGAGCGTTTGATGATGCTGGTAACAGGTATATCCAATATTCGGGACGTTATCCCGTTTCCCCGGACCCCTAAAAATATCGAATTCTGATATCTTTTAATGGCAGCTTTTCAAAAACGGTAATAAAATCAATAAACATTATTAATTTTATTACCGTTTTTATTTTTTTCTTGACAAGCTTCGATTTCTTATGAGATAGGACACCTGCGCTTTAAATCCGGCTGTGTTGCGACTCTCCTGAAATTGATCTCTTTATTTGTGTTGTGGCTGAATTGACGCTGTAATTTTCTACTGAATAAAGCGCACCCAATTTGAAACCCCTGAAGGCCGGCCGCAGTCTTCAGGGGTTTTTTAATAAAAGCTATTCAGATATTCCCCACCGCCATATCATCAGATATCGAGCGCACTGACTTCCAATGCATTGTTCTGAATAAATTCTCTTCGCGGTTCGACCTGATCTCCCATTAAAATAGTAAATATTTCATCGGTATCCAGCAAATCTGCCACTTCCACCTGGAGCAAATTTCGTTTATCCGGGTTCATCGTGGTCTCCCACAATTGATCCGGATTCATTTCACCAAGACCTTTATAGCGCTGAACGTTCATCCCCTTTTTACCTTCTTCAACCAGGTATTTAAGCAGGTGGCGCAGATTGTTAATTTCAACCCGCTGACTATCGTTTTCTCCGCTAATCAAAATAAATTTCGATTGTTTATATGAGATAATGTTTTTCCCGGCTTGAATGCATTTTTGATATTCAGCAGAATATACAAACCCTCTTCCTATTTTTATGTTATAGGGCTGGCGAATTTGTATTTCAAAAATTTGACGTTCTTCGTTCCATTGAATGGGATCAACATCATATCCTTTTTGAACAAAAATATCTCTTAACTTGCTTACATTGGTCTCAGTCTGCAAAAAACTTTTATCTTCAACGCCGACCTGAACCATTGTCTCTATAATATCAACAGCGATACCTTGAATTTCAAGCTTATCCAGATATGTAAAATAGTCGAATAAACTGCAAATAAAAAGGTAAAGCTGGTGATCGTTCAGAATTTCATCTGTATTCTCAATTTGAACTTTTATTTTTTCACAGATTTTTTTAAGGATAAATTCATTAAATTCCGTTTCATCCTTCAGATATATTTCATTTTTCCCCTTACCGATTTTAAACAACGGCGGCTGGGCGATATATAAATAGCCGTTATCAATGATCTCCGGCATTTGGCGATAAAAGAAAGTCAACAGCAGCGTGCGAATATGTGAACCATCCACATCGGCATCGGTCATAATAATCACTTTTTTATAGCGTATTTTTTCAATATCATATTCCTCATGTCCTACGCCTGCTCCCAGCGCCGTAATGATATTTTTAATCTCTTCGCTTTGCAGTATTTTATCGAAGCGCGCCTTTTCGACATTAAGTATTTTTCCTTTAAGGGGTAAAATGGCCTGAAATTTTCTGTCCCGACCCTGCTTTGCGGATCCACCGGCCGAATCCCCCTCCACAATAAAAATTTCTCTTTGTTCAGGGTCTGAACTCTGGCATTCCGCTAATTTTCCAGGTAAACTGGCATCTATCAATGAACCTTTATTGCGCGCCAGATCACGCGCCCGTTTAGCCGCATCTCTGGCCCTTGCCGCATCAACCGCTTTGGCGATAATTTTTTTACCCACAGCCGGGTTCTCTTCAAGAAATGAACTCAGCTTTTCATTAACCAGTGATTCCACCAATCCTTTGACTTCACTGTTCCCCAATTTTGTTTTTGTCTGCCCTTCAAATTGGGGGGATTTGATACGCACGCTGACAATGGCCGTCAATCCTTCGCGTACATCGTCACCACTTATTTTTGAGCTTAAATTTTTAGCGACATTGCCATTGCTGACATATTGATTCAGAGAACGTGTCAGAGCCGCCTTAAAGCCGATTAAATGAAATCCGCCTTCAATCGTATTGATGTTATTGGCAAAAGAAAACATATTTTCTTTATAGGTGTCATTGTATTGAATAGCCACTTCGATTTGAACGTCGTTTCTATCTCCTTTTATTAAAATAGGCGGGTGTAAGGCGGTATGACGCCTGTTGAGATATTCAACGAAAGTTACAATCCCGCCTTCATATAAAAATTCATCTTTT
>JBFFHG010000638.1:0-3322 GCA_041557055.1 Desulfosarcinaceae bacterium | reverse complement strand
GCGCCAGAGGGACCACCGGCACCTGGGCGCGCCCCGCCAGTTTGACGCCCATGGAATTGAACTTTTGAGGATCAAACGAACGGGTGCGGGTGGTCTGGGGAAACACAACAACCGAGATGCCCTTCATCAGCCGGTCGGCACCCTCTTGTAAAACAGTCTTCAAGTCCTGGCGAGGGTTGCTGCGACTGACCACGATGGGATCGCGGGAACGCATAATATGTTTAAATACAGGGTAATACATCAAACTCTCTTTAACAATAAAAGTCATTTTCTGATACGGCAGAATGATCGAAGGCAGGGTGCTTGTTTCCAGCACGCTCATATGGTTGGCAACGATCACGCAAGGCGTACACAGGTCCTTGATATGATCCAGCCCGCTTATTTCAAAGGAAATGCCCACACGCTCCAAAGCACGCAGGGTCTCCAGACTGCTGCCGTACCAGCGGGCGTTGTCGTATTGCCCCTGCTGCGCCTTGGCGCTGGCCTTAAAAACAACCGATAGAAATCGAATGTAGAATGAAAAGGTGGGTAAAATCCTCTCAATCGCGGATATGTTTTTGTGATCAGTTCGATACATGGCATCAAATCGCGGCAATGGTCTCAAAGAATGATCCATTTCAATTTTCCCTCAACATGAAACATGTGCCGGGCGGTATACCCGTCCGTCATTTAAGCTGTGCTTTTTCCAGATCATCGATGCGGGCTTGGCGCTCCCGATACATTTGATGCTTTTTCAATGCATTTTCAATACTAAAGCGTAATTCAGCACCGTCATACGGCTTAAGAATATACCCATAAGGATTGGTATCGATGGCGTGATCCAGCACCTTTTGATCGTTCAGGCAACTTAAATAGATGATCGGAACATCTATTTCCTTTAGAATTTCGGTGGCGGCCTCAATACCGTTCATATCTCCTGCCAGCATGATGTCCATAAGCACAATATCGGGCTTATGCCGCAATGTGCCGGCAATGGCGCCGGGTCCTGTATCGGCAACGGCGCAGATTTCGTAGCCATAGGACTCCAGCCGGGCTTTCAAAACCGTGGCCACATTGACCACATCTTCGACCACCAAAACTTTGACCTGTTTCTTGTCTCTCTTATCGGGGCTATCCTGTTGCATGATTGTTCCACCTGACACCATTATGACGTTCGATTCACGGGAACGTTACAAAAACGATATCGAAAAAATGCAGCTCGACCATTTCCGCGTGGCTCCTTAACGGTGATTAATACCATAAACAAAGGTTATTTGAGGCTACGATAACATAATCGCAAACTTTAAAACATAGCCCACATCTCTATTTAGGATAATAAGCCGCTTTCAAAGTTAATAGGCTTGAACGCTCACAAATTTCAACGAAAAACTTGATTTTCAAAGGCGGTGGAATCTTTGTCGCCCGGCGGTGGGGTTCATCGGGAGGCTCGTGCAAAACAGATCTGCATTTTTCAGGTCTCCGGGTCTGCGCGCCGGCAACCCGATCATATTTATCCACCCGACACGCTTCGCCTTAAAATCCCCCGGAACACTCCCGTTACGCCCGTTGCGCATTCGATTACAAATTATTCCCATGGTGTCAAGCAGCCGTAAAGATAAATGGTGACAGCCCGGTGTTCATATGGACAGGCGTCATAAACACGTCGCAGCCTCAGCGAGTTCCATACCATTGACCAGCACCCTTTTGAGGCGCTCCGATTCATAATCCATTTCAAATTCAACGACTAATCCATCAACGCCGGCGAATTGCAAAGTTGGGGGATTGTTTGGCAGGCATTTTGCTTACGCTAAAGCAATCCCCGGATTATGGGATCACATAATCCGGGGACGAAGTACACCATCCAGGAGAGCTTGCCTGCCAGCAGACAGAGTTGTGCTACCAAGGATGAGCAATTTAATATTACGTTCATCCCAAATTCATGTCAACAGCTCTCTCCTGAAGAATTTAAGGAGAAAAATTAATGTGTAAACCATCGGCTTATTTCAACCGGTCGGCAGCCTTGAACGCAACAGAAGCCCTCGGGTTGAAATTTCGGCAAACCTTCATTTCCCATCTGACTTTTTCAACCGCAGCGTTCGTAACCGTTTTGATTAAACACTTGCTTCGCGCTTTTCGGCTCAATGAAAGGCGCCCGGCCGGCCTGGCTTTCATGATCACGGCACTCATTTTATTCTTGATGCCTCTTCAGGCTATGGCCGCCCAGGTAACGCTGGCCTGGAACGCCAACGAGCCGACACCGGATGGATATTACGTGTTTCAACGCCTGGCGGGTGAAACCTATGATTATTCAGATCCGGTATGGCCCACCGATGGCAGCGACCATGCGGAAACCACTTGCATCATCACCAATTTGTCGGCCGACACAACCTACCATTTCGTGGTCAGGGCCTATGTGGGAAGCGACCAAAGCGGCGACTCCAACGAGGTCACCTGCCAAACCGAAGCAGCGGCGCCATCGACATACACCATTTCGGCGACGGCAGGTGCCAACGGCAGCATAACGCCGTCCGGCGACACCGAAGTGACAAGCGGCGCCGGTCAAACTTTCATTTTTACCCCTGACAACGGATACGAGGTTGCAAGCGTGCGGGTGGACGGTCAATCCGCGGGCACGGCATCGAGTTATACCTTTTCAAATGTCACTCAAAACCACACCATCGCGGTCAGCTTTGCCGCCATCCAAGAGGAAAACCAACCGCCGGTTGCCGAGGCGGGTGCCAATAAAACCGTTATCACAGGTAATACCGTAACATTGAATGGCTCAGGCTCATCCGACCCCGATGGCGATGTTATAACCTATCAGTGGACCCAAAACAGCGGGCAAAGTGTCACACTATCCGGCGCCGGGTCTGCCCTGTGCACTTTCACAGCGCCGGGTCTGACAACCGATTCAACCACCTTGGCATTTGAACTCACAGTCACCGACAGCAAAGGGCTGTTTTCAAAAGACACTTGTCTGGTGCTGATCAACAACCCGGCTCAGCAATTACCGGATAACGATGGCGACGGGATCGTCGATGATCTGGATACCGATGACGACAATGACGGTATCCCGGACGCCTGGGAAATCCAATACAGCCTGGACCCGTTCACCGACGATGCGGGCGCAGACCCGGACAATGATGGCATCACCAATCTCCAAGAGTATCAGGCCGGCAGCGATCCCAGTCAATACGATGGTAATCATCCCCCTGAACGACCCACGCTGACAATTCCGGTTGATGGTACCCTGACGCCCTGGTTCAAGGCCGATGCGTTCAGCGATCCCGATTCAGGGGACACCCATGCCAAAACCCAATGGCGCATCACGACCATGACCACG
>JBFFHG010000637.1:0-3325 GCA_041557055.1 Desulfosarcinaceae bacterium | reverse complement strand
TTTCTTGGTTTCAGCCAGTTCAGCATGTTTCTTGAGGCTTTGCAGACCTTGCTCAAGGCGGAATTGACCTCAACGGAACGATTGCGGCTCAGTTTTGGCGCCAAAAGCAACGACGGCAGCGATGAATTTGAAATTATATCAAAGGAAATCAGAACACTGGACCGTATGGCCAATACTTTTCCCCAACAGCAGTTCGACGAGTTGGTGGTTCGTGTCTGTGAATGCAAACGGATCTTTATCATCGGTACCCGCGGATCGGCATCCCTGGCCATGTATTTCGCCTATTTTCTCGGTAAAGTCAAAGCAGACGTGACGCCAATCTATTGCGGGGACAGCCGCGCCTTTGACACGCTGATGGGGATTGGGGAAGATGATCTGATCATTGCGATCGCTTTTCCCCGCTATCCGCGGGAGACCATTGAAATCGTCCGGTTCTGTAAAAAGACCGGTAGTCAAATATACGGTATCACGGACCGGATCGACTCCCCCCTATCTGAACTGTCCGACGGGTCTCTGGTTATCCCCATTACGTTCAGCACCATTTTCGATTCATACAGTTCGGCATTTTGTCTGTTCAATATGGTGGTAACGCGTGTGGGCAGAGCCAACCAGGAAGAATCAGAAACGCTTTCCCGGCGGTTCGAAGAACTGGCCAGGGAAGTCGGAATTTTCATATGACACGCACAAAGGATTTTCAAATGAGCATTGACGATGTTGATTTAAAGCGCTGTTTTGATCTTGACCGTATGGCAGCGCTGATTGAAAGGTTTGCGCAATTCGGACGCGACGACAACGGCGGTGTGACCCGGCTGTCCTTCAGCGATGAGGACCGGCAAGCGCGCGACGCTTTTATCCGGCTGTTGAAAACGGAATTCAATCTGAAAATACGCACCGATCCTCTCGGCAACATTTTCGCCCGGCGGGAGGGCCGTCACCCGCAATGGCCTGTGATCATGACCGGATCTCATCTCGATTCGGTCCGCAACGGCGGTAAGTACGACGGCCCGGCCGGCGTTTTCAGTTCCCTGGAGGCCTTCCGGGCCCTGGATCAATTAGGCATTGAGACCCAGCACCCGTTTGAGCTGTGCGTGCTCTCTTCCGAAGAACCAAACACTTTCGGAATTTCCACTTTTGGAAGCCGCGGCATGGTCGGGACTCTGAAAAAGACTGAGGTCGAATCTTTGCGTGACGATAACGGTGATGCGCTTTCAGGAGCGCTTGCCAATATCGGCGGCAATCTGGATCAAATGGGCCGGGCCGTTCGCGGCAAGGATGAGATCCGATACTTTGTTGAACTTCACATCGAACAGTTGCCGCATTTGGAGCGGGAAAACAAGCAAATCGGTATCGTTGAGGGCATAACCGGCATTTACCGCGAGGCTGTTACGGTTAGCGGCGTTGCCAGCCACTGCGGCACCACCCCCATGAGTGACAGAAAGGACGCTCTTTGCGCCGCCTCCGAGATTGTTTTGGGGCTGGAACAAGCCGCTAGGGAGGAAGACGGAAACGCCGTCGGCACCATCGGGCACATAAACGTATCCCCGAATTCAATCAACATAACACCGGGGCAGGTGCTGCTGGATCTGGAAATCAGGAGCTTTTTTCCGGAACGGATCACCCGGGTGGTTGACAAAGTCGCAAACCGGATTGATCTCGTTGGCAAGCGCCGGCAGGTGCGCATCGACAGACGGGTGACTTACGACAGCAAACCGATTCATTTTTCCCCGGTGGTTGTACAGGCCATTGCCGAGGCGGCTCGTCAACTCGACTTAAAGGCCTACAATGAAGTCAGTATGGCCGGCCACGACGCAGCCCACATCAACGGCATCTGCCAGGCGGGCATGATTTTCATTCCCTGCCGCAACGGGCTGAGCCATTGTCCGGAAGAGTTTACCGATACGCAAAACATTATCAAGGGTGCACAGTGTCTGCTCAAGACGCTTTTATTACTGGATCTGAAATAGGAGGCCGACAGTAATGCAGGATATCATTCAAAAAATGAAACAAGACAAGATACGGTTCATCAATTTTCAGTTTACGGGCATCGACGGGACAATCCGTCAACTGATCCATCCGGCGCGGGATTATGAGGCGCTGTTGGCCAACGGCCTCGGGTTCGATGGGTCTTCGTGCAAATATGTCCCGGTCAACAAGAGTGATCTGACGCTTAAACCGGATCTGTCCACCTACCAGGTGCTGCCCTGGGGAGATGAACAAAACCGCACGGCCCGCTTCATCTGCGACGTTTATGATGGTCATGGTGCCAAACCGTTTGAAATCGACCCACGGTGTCTGCTCAAGAAAATGATTGCCGACATGAAGGCTGAATTCGGCCCGGGGTGGGATTTCATGATCGCCCCGGAAATTGAGTTCTTCCTTCTGGAAAGAGACCAAAACGGTGGCTACATCCCCAACGACCAGGCCTCCTATTTTGATATTCCGCCCTATGATAAGGGATGTGAATTCCGTAAGGAAATCAGCCGGGCCCTCGATTCTGTGGGGATCCTAACTGAAAAGAACCATCATGAGGTCCCCAACGGCAAACACGAAATCACCTTTGCCTACGCAGATGCGCTCACCATTGCCGACCAAACCATGACATACCGTCAGGTGGTCAAATACATGGCCGCCAACAGAGGCCTGATTGCCTCTTTCATGCCCAAACCATTTGTTTGGACTTACGGGTGCGGCATGCACGTCCACATGAGCCTCAAAGACAGTGAAACCGGACAAAATCTGTTCTACACCGAAACCGGCGACCATCATCTTTCCGATATCGCCCGTCAGTTTATCGCCGGGTTGCTGTTCCATGCCGGAGGTCTTACCGGTATCACCAATCCCTCGGTCAATTCCTATAAACGACTGGTGCCGGGCTGGGAAGCGCCGGTCTACGTTTCGTGGGGCTTCGGCAACAGATCGAGTTTGCTGCGCATCCCCGAGGGCAATCCAAAGGCCATGCGCGTGGAAACCCGCAACCCGGATTCGAGCTGCAATCCGTATCTTGCCTATGCCGCCCTTTTGGCAGCGGGATTGGACGGGGTTCGAAACGCAATGACACCCCCGGATTACATCAATGACAATATTTATGCGATGACCCCGGAAGAGAAGGCCGCCCGGGGCATCGAAGATCTCCCCGGCGATCTGAAGGAAGCCCTGGAGGCCTTTGAGACCGATAGTACATTTACAGACGCATTGGGCAAGGGGTTCAAGGATAAGTACCTGGCGTTAAAGCGCAGGGAGGTGGTCGAGTTCGCCACCACCATTCATCCCTGGGAGCTTGAAAGGTATGTCAATGTCTGATGGTTGCATGAATTTGGGGGCTGTC
>JBFFHG010000636.1:0-3328 GCA_041557055.1 Desulfosarcinaceae bacterium | reverse complement strand
CGCATGGCTGATTTCAAACCCGATGGGCTCATTGAACGACCGGTCAGCGACGGCAAAAAGTGTGTCATCGGCCAGGCTCGCATCATCAGAAAAGAGACCATCCATATAATCAGCGGTTCCTATGAAACATTCCTGATCGAACCCGATCTGAAACATGTGGGCGGTGTCTTCGAAAAAAGCAAAGACGCCAAGATTCGTCTATGGGTCACGGCCGATGAAAAGCACATGCCGGTCAAAATCGCCAGCAAGGTCGCCGTTGGCAGTTTTGTCGGTGAGCTGATAACGGCCGAAAACATTGATTCCCGGCACAACACATAGAATCTATTTTCAAAAGAAGAAGATCATGCAAGCCAAACATCGAATCCGCCTCTTACCAGCAACTCTTTTGGCCATGTTGCTTTCTTTCTGGATACCATCACCGGGTCAGACCGCCCAGGAAAGCGTGGCGGTGGTCAATGATATCCATATCACACGCCGGGATGTGGCCCGGGAAGCGGGCATCATTGCAGCCGACGCTCAACTGCGCAATCTGGCGCCGGCCAAAAAACGAATCGCCCGGTTCAGCAACCAGTTGGCCGAAACCCTCATTGAGCGTGAACTTCTATTTCAGCGGGCCCGCCAGATCGGCATTGAGATCCGCGCCCAATGGATTGAGCGCGCCCTGCTGGATCTGAAAGCAAAAGCGCAAAGCGCATCGTCTTTTGATACTTACCTGACCGGTATCAACTTCACCGAAAAGCAGCTTAAAGCAAGGATAAAAAAAGGTTTGATCATACGGCGTTTGTTGCGCCGGGAGGTCCTTCACCGGATAAGAGTCAGCGAAGCCGAAATGCAGGCATTTTTTCAAAAACACCCGGAGTTTTTTATTCGCCGGGACCAAATTCGCGTCAGGCAAATCTTCATTGCCGCAGCCGGAAAAGGCCATATCTCCAAACGCGGTAAAGCCCTGCTGCGCATCCAGTCCATCCAAGATCGACTCAGAAAGGGCGCCGATTTCACTTCTTTGGCCCTGGAATACTCCGAAGACCCCAGTAAAGCCAGGGGCGGCGACCTGGGGTATCTTGAACGCAAGCAACTGATCCCGGCATTCGCCGATGCGGCCTTTGCGTTACAGCCCGGAGAAACCAGCGACATCGTGGAAACCCGCCTTGGCTATCACCTGATAAAAAGGGTGGACCATATCCCCTCTTCCCAGGTGGCCTATCGCAATGCACGGACCAAAATCGAAAGAACGCTGCGGCGTAACAAAGAACAAGCAGCCGTCACCGCGTATCTGCGCAAACTTAAGAGCCAGGCCACCATCACGCGATAGCCGCGGCGCCATAAAATTCTTATGCTTTTTCCGGTTTGGCAACAATAACATTTGATCGTGACGTACGAAAAAGAACCTTTACCTTGCCGAATCCCGCATCTCTTAATGCCCGGAACTGGGTTTCTTCGCTGAAAGGGATATCGATATGGTATTGCACATCATCCAACAAAGAAAAGCCATTCTTCCGCAATTGATACTCTTCTAAGAGCCTGTTTTCTTCTTCAACTGAAACGATATAGTCCCCTTCCACAAACGCACCCGTCGGGATGAGGGCCTTTTTCAGTTTTTTATAAAGAGCGATTTTTTTCACCGGCATGAGATGATGGAGTGACATGACGGACACCACATAATCAAAAGAATGCGGCTTTAATTCAAGCTTGAGGTACGAATCGGTAATCGTTCTAATTTGAGAACCGTAAGTTTCATACTTTTTGACCAACTTCTTCAGCATCGCTTCGGATAGATCAACAGCGGTTATTATAGCATTTGGCGCCTTGGCGAGAATGAACGCTATTTCAATCCCTGTACCAGCCCCCAAATCCAATACTTCAATCCGATCATGCGTCTCTGTAAATGGAACAGCAATTTTCCTATAGAAAGTTGCGTAGTCCTCAATGCTGGAAGCCATATACTCATCATAGCCCTCAACTCTGATATCGAAAAAAGATTTCATCTCTTCGGGTTTATCTGTCATAGTATCTTTCTCGCAGTTGTGGCAGGCATACCGCCCCCCCCACACAGAACCGGGGCGTGCGGTTTTCACGCATCCGGCTCCTCGGTTATACTCGTTACGGGCGTTAACAGTATCCGGACACCTTCCACGGCGCGTAACGATTTTTTGGGTCTGATATCAAAAGGGTTGCCACTTGCCCCACCAGCCAATCAAAATCATAACCCTGCTGACTTTTCGTGGCACGCCTGTTTAAATAGTCGTAAAATTCATTCATTTCAATCACCCCCCCATACATATGAGGTCAGGAGCCTTCATGCCAGTAAAATTCCATCTGACGGGCCGTGCGCAAAGCCAGATCTCGGCCCGCAAGACGCTCTACCAAATGCAAACTCATGTCTATACCGGCGGAGATACCTGCTGCAGTGACAATTGTGCCCTCGTCCACCCAGCGACGCCCTTCAAGAACAGCAACCGAAGGAAACATTGCTTGCATGTCGGCGATATCCTCCCAATGCGTTGTGGCCGATTTGCCGTCCAACAGACCGACCTTAGCCAAGAGAAACGCTCCCGTACATACAGATGCTATGAGCTTGGGCCTTGGAGACAAGTTGGAGATCCAATCAGAGACTTCCGATGTTGCAAGCTCGGCAGTAACGATCCCTCCGGGAACAAGAAGTAGATCAATGACCGGATGATTAGCAATGGTGTAGTCGGTTTGAACTACGAGACCAGCGCGTGCTCTAACCGTGCTTACGTTCTTGGCGATCGTGAATACCTTGAATGGAACGGACGAGGACGGGTTAATCCGGCTGTACACACGTGATGCTGTTGTGAAGACCTCGTATGGCCCGGCGAAGTCCAAAACTTCGACCTCATCAAAAACGTATATTCCAACTGAGGTGGTCATCAAAACTCCTATCCAAAACTATTTGAAATTTTAAAAGATATTGATTCCACCGGTTGTTCAACCGATGGTAACCGTGATTCAGATATTTTCGCCTTATGATATGCCATATCCCGTCAAAAGCCTTCCCATAACCCTGCTGATCGGGACACCAATGGGGTAACAGTTTCGTCCCTACCCTCCAAATAACGGAAATTACGTTCCATCCAATTTACGCCAAAGTTGTTTAAATCTTTTGCATCAAACAAATGACATTCCGCCATTCCCACAGAACCTTGAACCCCGTTGTCTTTTTCAATATATTATTCATCAACAATGCTTGTAACTATTCAGCGTAATTCTGAGAAAACCGACTGCTCATAGTTCACAAATTCCGGCAACCTGCCGTTGAACAACAGTTCCATTGCACGGCTTGCTTTAATGCCTTGTTTGCGACAGG
>JBFFHG010000635.1:0-3328 GCA_041557055.1 Desulfosarcinaceae bacterium | reverse complement strand
GATCATCCCTGTTAAGTTTGCCAAGAATACCATAACCCTATTTAAATCAGGAGGTACACCATGTCTGTCGAACTCAAGCAATCCTTAAAAAATCAAAAAGCCAAACTAACCCAACTCGGAGACTGTCTTTGACCTGGCCTCCAAAAAAATCCGGCTGAACGAACTGGAAGCCATGATCGCCCGGAAAGGTTTCTGGGACACCCCTGAACAAACCACCGTCATCCTCAAAGAGCGTACCTTTCTCAGCGGCCGTATCGATGCCTTTGAAAACCTGATGAGAGAGTTGGACGACAACGAACTGCTGTTGGCCATGGCCTTGGAAGAGGCGGATGAGCAGACCCTGGCGGAGATCCAATCCAATGCCCAGGCCCTTGAAAAACGCATTCACGCCTTTTCAATCGATATGATGCTGGACGGCGAACAGGATGCCAGCAACGCCATTGTCTCCATCAATGCGGGCGCCGGCGGAACCGATGCCCAGGATTGGGCTGAAATGATGTTTCGCATGTATCTGCGATGGGCCGAACGACGCGGCTATCAAACTGAAATCATTGATTTGCAGCCCGGAGATGAGGCGGGGACAAAAAGCGCCACCTTCACCGTCAAGGGCGAGTATGCCTATGGCTATCTTAAAAGCGAGATCGGCGTTCACCGACTGGTGCGCATCTCTCCGTTCAATGCCAGCGGCAAGCGCCAGACATCCTTTGCCTCGGTCTTTGTCTTCCCCGAAGTGGACAAAGAGATCCAGGTTCAGATCGAAGATAAGGATCTGCGCATCGACACCTTCCGGGCCGGCGGCGCCGGCGGCCAACATGTCAATAAAACCTCAAGCGCCATACGCATCACCCATCTGCCCACCGGCATTGTGGTTCAGTGTCAGCAGGAAAAATCCCAGCACCGCAACAAGGACATGGCCATGAAGGTGCTGCGCGCCAGGCTTTACCAGCATGAGAAACGCAAACAGGACGCCGAGTTACAGGAGCTGCACGACAGCAAAGAGGAGATTGCCTGGGGCAGCCAGATCCGTTCCTATGTGCTGCATCCCTATCAGATGGTCAAGGACCATCGCAACAACATGGAGATCGGCAACGTCCAAAGCGTCCTGGACGGCAACCTGGACCCCTTGATCGAAAGGGTTCTGCTCTCGGGCGAAGCATAACCCCGACATCCCGGCGCCAGGCTCAAAGCCAGGGGAAAGTGTATCCATGAACCCGCTTGACATCCTGTTTGAATACTACCCCAGGGGTTCGCAACTGGCCGATACGCTGATACGCCACAGCGAGCAGGTGCGCGATAAAGCCCTGGAGGCGGCTGAAAAGGTGCCCCAGCGTCATCCGGACAAAACGTTCATCGCCCAGGCCGCCATGCTGCACGATATCGGCATCAGCCAGACCGCATCGGCCAAAATCGGATGCCGGGGCTCGGCGCCTTACATATGCCACGGAATCATCGGCAGAGAAATACTGGAACAACACGGCCTTCACCCCCATGCGTTGATTTGTGAACGCCATGTGGGCGTGGGCATCACCAAACACGACATCAAAGCCCAAAACCTGCCCCTGCCCCATCGCGACATGGTGCCGGTCAGCATCGAGGAAATCATCGTTTGCTATGCCGACAAGTTTTTTTCAAAAACCAATGGCGGTACAGCCCATTCGCTGGAAGCGGTCATTGCCGAACTGGAGCGTTTTGGAACGGATAAAGTGAAGCGATTTATGACCTGGCACCGATTGTTCGTTGGATAAGCACCTGCTTTTCCCAAAAAGTCCGCATGGTTTTTGGTTGCCCGTTGCCCGTAATGTGATATTCAGGGCGACGAAACAACCGACCGATACGAGATAACCCGCTATGTTTTTGGAGGTATTCGTCACATGCCCCGTGAAGCCAGCCCAATCAAAACGGCCCTGACCATCGCCGGGTCGGACAGTTCGGGCGGTGCCGGTATTCAGGCCGACCTGAAGACCTTCCAGGCATTGGGGGTTTATGGCATGAGCGCCATCACCGCCGTAACCGTCCAGAACACCCGAACGGTCCATGCCATTCAGGAAATAAACCCGCAAATCGTCCATGACCAGATCATGTGCCTGTTTGAGGATATCACCATTGATGCCGTCAAAATCGGCATGGTCTCCAGCGTGAAACTGATCAACGCCGTTGCCCAAGCGTTGAATAAGGTTCAACGTCCGCCCGTGGTCCTGGACCCGGTGATGATTTCAAAAAGCGGCTATGATCTGCTCAAGAAGGATGCCCGCCGCGCGCTGGTTGAAAAACTGTTTCCCCTGGCCGAGGTCGTCACCCCCAATATCCACGAAGCCGAAGCGTTGGCGGGCGGCACCATTGCCACCCCGGACCAGATGAAACGCGCCGCCGAAAAGATCATTCAATTGGGTGCCGCCAAGGTGGTGGTCAAAGGGGGACATCTGGCCGGAGACCAGGCTGTGGACATTCTGTATGACGGCCGATCCTTTCAGCACCTTGAATCGCCGCGCCTTATGGCCCGCACCCCCCACGGCACCGGCTGCACCTTCTCCGCCGCCATCGCCGCTTTTTTGGCCCGGGGAAATTCCTTTGAGGATGCCGTGCGCAAAGCCAAGCGCTATATCACCGGCGCCATCGCCCATGCCCTGGACATCGGCAAGGGCCACGGACCGACCCATCACTTCTTCGATCTTTACCAACGCGCGGGGTTGGCTTGATCCAAAATTTTGCAACTGCCGGAAAAACGCCCGGGGAGAATTCACCCCGGGCGAAAATCCGGCTTCAATGTGGTGGGTGAAACAATTAGTGAACACTTATCTGCCGGGGCTTATGGGCCGCCGGTTTCGGCACCGTGATCTTCAACACGCCGTCGTCGTACTCGGCCTTGACTGAATCCGGATCCACTTCGCCAGCCAGATTAAAAGACCGCTCAAACCGGCCGTAAACCCTTTCGCGACGGAAATAACGCGCCTCTTTGACCTCATTGTCCACTGAACGCTCACCTTTAATGGTCAGCACATGCTCTTTGACATCCACCGAAATACCCTCTTTGCTCACACCGGGAAGCTCGGCTTTGATCACAATGCGCTCCTCCTCTTCATAAACATCAACGACCGGGTTCCAGTTCCACAGCCCGTCACTCCCGGCCGGCGCACGGCCCGTATAGAAAAAATCATCAAAAAAACTGTTCAGGTTGTGACCAACGCCGAAAATATCTCTCATTGGATTCCATTTCACCAGTTGCATGGTATTACCTCCATCGTTAAAATCCATTGTCATTGTGGCAGGCGCCTTCTTGCCTTGCCCTGTTTCCCGAACAGTAATCACACGTGATATCATGTCAATATTT
>JBFFHG010000634.1:0-3329 GCA_041557055.1 Desulfosarcinaceae bacterium | reverse complement strand
AGAAACGAAAACCGTAAACGACCGCAACCGTCAGGCCTAACAGGATGACCCCCAGGGTTACGAAGATGACCGAGATGCGCTCCTCCCGGATCAGGTCCGCGATAAAATCCAGGGAGATACCCACGTGAACCTGTCCCAGGTTCTTGTCCTTCAGGTTGATGGAACGGTAGAGATCCAGAATCCGGGCTCCGCCGGTCTGCTGATAGGTGTAATAGATCACCTCACCCTTGCGGGTCAGATCCGGTTTATCCACGAAGTGTTTGAAAGGCAGACCGATGAGATTGACATCGGTGTGGGCTTTGATTTTGTCTTTGGTATCCGTGATCAGGGCATAGCGCAGGCCCTCAACGCTGGAGGCCTCTTTGATCAGGGTGTTGAGGCGCAGGATGTCCTCTTCCAGCAGCGGGAACTTGGCGTTGTTGGCAAAATAGTTGAGGCTTACCGTACCCATCCGCACCGTTTGTTCGTACAAACGGTCTTTTTGCTTGCTGAGAACCACCAGGCTGAGGGTTGCTATGGCGACCACGATCACAAAAGTGGTCGCCACCGCCATTTGCATCCACATGGGAATGCGGGCCCGGGGAATGCGTTCAAGTTGGGCGCCGTATTTATGCGAAAGCTGCTCACGTATGTCGTCGGCCAGTGAGGTGGTTTCAATTTGGTATTCGGTGTTGATGGCATGGATGATATCGGCTTCAGGGGCGTAACCGAGGTCGACGATCATTTGACCCAGCCGCACGGCCCGCCCCTCCTGCACCAGAACCTGGCGTTGGGTGTCCAGGGCGGTTTTCAGTTGAAGCTCGGTGATAACGCCGCTACGCTTGAGCACCTCACCAATAAACAAATCGTCACGGGTGATTTGGCCCCGGCGCAAGCCGCTGGCCAACTTTTTCAGCCCCTTTGCCAGGGATGCGAAAGTCAAATTCATCGATTCGGAAATACCTTGACCACTGTATTGCTGTGAGCGGTTACCGGCCTATGGGACCGCCATCCGGATGAAGGCCGCCGTTCCATTCAGACGCCTCCAACATGTTAGGCGATTGACACCACAAATACTATAAAATCATAACGTTCTGTTGTCAAAAGGATTATCGGCCGATATGATACATTACTTTAAGTATTTGCCCGCAATTGCGCCGACAGGCCATCCACCGGTTTTGAACTGAAGCGCTTAACAATCAAATAACAGTGATTATAATGCGGTATGATTTAAATGTGCAAACAGCGCCAAAGAACCGGCGTACCTGAATCTGGGAGAGGGCCATGATCAATAAATCTGAACTATGTCAAAAAATAATTGAAATATATCCGGATATCGGCCAATGCGGTATCGATGTCGATGTTGAATATGATGCCGGCCAGGAGCGCTGGGTGGTGGATCTTAAAAAAAGTCCTCATCACCTTAAAACCTACCTGGAGCGTGGTGATGCCGAGATGTGCCTCATGGGCCGTCAATGCGTGAGTCTGGGTATCGAAATTACGCAATTGAAAGACAGCGTGGCGCGTTACCCGGCTTAGCATGTTGCCAGCCATGGCCGTTCAGCATGGCCTGCCAACCCTTATGAACGAAAAACGGGAATGAAAGCCGACCGATGAATCAACCCGGGGACGATCGACGCTATCGGCAGGAGCAGGACAGCATGGGAACCGTGAGGGTGCCTGAAGATGCCTATTTCGGTTCCCAAACCCAGCGTGCGGCGGACAATTTTTTTGATAGCGGCCTCAAGCCGCCCGCCGCCTGGATTCATGCGCTGGCCCTGATCAAATATTACGCCGCCCAAATCAATAGAGAACTGGGCGTGCTGGCCCCTGAACCGGCCGATGCAATTGTTGTTGCCGCCCGGGAGGTCATGGCGGGCCGCCGGAATGATCAATTCGTTGTGGATTTGTTTCAAACCGGATCAGGCACCTCCACCAACATGAACATGAATGAGGTGCTGGCCGGCCGGGCCAATGAGATCCTGACCGGCCGCAAAGGGGGGCGTTCCCCGGTGCACCCCAACGACCACGTCAATATGGGGCAGTCGAGCAACGACGTGATGCCCACCGCCCTGCATGTGGCTGCGGCCCAGGGGCTTGTCAACGATTTAAAGCCGGCCCTGGTGCATCTGCATCGCCATCTGACAGAAAAAGCCGATCTTTTTCGGCATATTCGAAAAATCGGGCGGACCCATCTGCAAGATGCCGTGCCCATGTTCCTGGGCGATTCCTTTTCGGGATTTGCGCGTCAAATTGAGTTGGGCCTCGAGCGGGTCGAGGCCGTGATGCGTCGATTGACCGAGCTGGCCCTGGGCGGAACCGCCGTTGGCAACGGACTCAATACCCATGCGGAATTTGCAGGACGGGTGATTGCGGGTCTTTCCAAGCACACCGGCATCCCGTTCCGTGAAGCCGAAAATCATTTCGAGGCCCAGGCGGCGCAGGACGCCATTGTGGAGACCAGCGGCGCTTTAAAGACTTTGGCGGTCAGTCTGATCAAAATCGCCAATGACATCCGATGGCTGGGGTCGGGGCCGCGGTGCGGCATCGGTGAGCTCAAGTTGCCGGCCCTGCAGCCGGGATCATCCATTATGCCGGGCAAAGTCAATCCGGTGATCCCCGAGGCGGTGGTTCAAGCCGCCTATCAGGTCATGGGCAACGACACCGCCATTGCATTGGCCGGCCAGTCGGGTAATTTCGAACTCAATGTGACCCTGCCGCTGCTGGCCCATAATGTGATTCAATCCATCCGGTTGTTGAGTGCGGCGTCACGTTCGCTGGCCGACAAATGTATTCAAGCGTTGACCGCTGATGAGGCCCGGTGCGAGGCTTATATCGAGCAAAGCCTGGCTTTGGTGACCCCGCTGGTGCCCCATATCGGGTATGACCGGGCGGCCGATCTGGCCAAGAAAGCCTATGAAACCGGCAAAACCGTGCGTCAGGCGGCTCTGGATGCCCAGGTGCTGCCGGAAGAGGAACTCAATAAACTGCTCGACTGACTTAATCAAAATTCAAAGTCCAGGATTCAGAGTTCAACTTTTAACCTGCGAACCAGGCGTTTGGGACCTTGAATGCTGAACTTGTTTTAAGGAGGTGGATATGGAAAAAAAACGCTATCAGATAAAGACGGCTTGCCCCCAGTGCGGTTGCAGCTTTGCCACCCATCTGACGGCTGAAGAGCTCAAAGAGCGCTATGGCGACACGCCCAACATTCAAATGGAGTGCGGCGAATGCACCCTTAAATATGCTGCTCCCATGAAAGAGGCTTGCCCTGAGTGGGATAAAGCGTGTAAGTTGAAAAACACCTGAATTAAAGGCATATGGATGGTTGGCCGTTCGCCTGTTTCCGT
>JBFFHG010000633.1:0-3331 GCA_041557055.1 Desulfosarcinaceae bacterium | reverse complement strand
GGTTTTTTTCCACAAATTTCACATACCTTTGCCATTTTTTTGCTCCACGCGATCTAAAATTAAACTTGGCGGCAAAGCCGTCGAGTCGTTTGCAATCAAAGTTGTCTTCTTTACCCCTTTTTAACTGCCATGTAAAGAGGTTTTATGCCTCACCGTCAGGTTGATCGTATTTTGCCTGATATACGCCGCAGCTCTTAAGCCGGGGCAAACGCCAATCAAAAATGTCCAATAAAGATTGGCGCCATGTTACAGGTTCAGTTTTGATTTTCCGCTGACCGTTCCGCCAGGGCCTCACACCGGGCGATATATTTGAGCGCTTGATGATGCAAACCCACATCAGGGTAATTTGTGATCACGGCTTTGAACCGCTGCAGCGCAGCTTTATAACGTTTGGTCCGATAGTAGAATTCGGCGACATACAGTTCGTGACCGGCCAGACTTTGGAGGCACTTGGCGATATGGATTTGAGCATGGTTGGAATAGTCATCATCTGGAAATTGGCGAATCAGGCGGCGAAAAATTTCAAGGGATTTCTGGGCCGGTGTCTGATCCCGGTCTATGGTATCAATTTGGTCATAGTAGCAGCGACCTGTTTGATAAATCACGTATGGTACGGCTTCGTTGCGCGGATGAAGCTGTTCGAATTCCTCATAGGCCAGAACCGCTTCGGCGTATTGCTCCGATTGGTAATGGGCATCGGCAATTTTCAATTCGGCCAGAATGGCATATTTACTGAAAGGGTACCAGTCTTTCAACTGCTCGAAGCTTTTAATGGCGCCACTGTAATTGCCATCTTCATAAGCTTGAATGCCATCCTGGACAAGATCGTAGGCGGCTTTTTCCTTTTGCTCCCCGCCGAACCATGCGCAACCTGAAAAGAGCCAGAGCGAGATTGAAACAAGAGCGGTAATGTGTAATTTCATGGTCCCCAATCCGTGGCCGTTCCTTGTGCAGGGCCGACTTCAATCGTACCGCTGCCGGGTCGGTCTGAATGCCGTTAACACCTCAATTAAACAATGGATTTGATGGTGTCTTCCAGTTTGGATTTGGCAACCATGCCGGTGATTTGCTCCACCACCTTGCCCTCTTTGAAGAAGATCAGGGTCGGAATGGCCTTGATGCCGAATTTTCCGGGCGTGACCGGGTTGTCATCCACATTGCATTTGGTGAATTTGATCTGTTGGCCGTAGGTTTGGGCCAGTTCTTCGATGATTGGGCCGATGGCTTTGCATGGTCCGCACCATGGTGCCCAGAAGTCCACCACGGCCGGTTTTTCCGATTGTATGATTTCAGTTTCAAAACTGCTGTCGTCGATATCCATGGTTCCCTTTGCCATAGTCATGGTATCCTTTCCAAGAAGGTGTTTAAAGTTGCTCGCCCAAAATAATATGAACCCTTCGGGTTGTCAACCGTTGCACCGCAATATGCCAGGGCAATCGCATTTGGCTGCTTTTAAGCGCATCCGGTATGAGGGGGCCGGGCCTGATGCACATATGAACATCGTTTCAAGTTTTAAGTGTTCGGTTTCAAGGGGTGGATTTTGTTTGTTTAATTAAATGATATCGACAGGGTGCCTTTTTAAAGGCTATTGCTGCGATCCATTCTGTCTTGGATAGATCAGTCGCCGTTCGGTGTCGGACATAATGCCGATACCGACGCCATAAAGTTGCTCCAGGTTCCATTTGGTAAGCACTTTTTCCGGGGGGCCGGCGGCCGTCACCCTGCCGGCCTTCAGCAGGATGACCTGGTGGGCGAAATGCGCGGCCAGATTTGGGTCGTGCAGGGTCATCAGCACGGTCAGTCGCTTTTCCACGGCCACCCGGCGAACCATGGTCAAAACTACATATTGGTTGCGAAAGTCCAGGTGTGAGGTGGGCTCATCCAAAAGGAGAATCGGTGACGCCTGGGCCAGCGCCCGGGCAATCAGCACCAACTGACGTTCACCGCCGCTGATTCGGGTATAAACCCGCCGGGCGAGATGAGCGATGCCAAGGTCGGCAAGGGCTGCAAGTGCGATCTGCCTGTCGTTAGGCGAAGGGGATGCGCACAATTGCACATGCGGCGTGCGCCCCATCAAGACCACCTCCAGGACCGAGTAGGGAAATGGGGGGCGATGCTCCTGGGGGACCACTGCCAGCAGGCACGCTCGTTTCCGAAAGGATAAGGCCTTGGTGTCGCGGCCGTGCAAACGGATTTTTCCTGTGCGGGGTTTCCAGATATTTGCGATGCATTTGAAAAGTGTGGTTTTGCCGGAGCCGTTGGGGCCGAGCAGAACGGCCAGCTTACCCTTTGGAACCGCAAATGTGGCGTGCTTTACCACGTCAGTGCCGGCGCTGTGATGACGGAATTGCAGATTTTCTACCTCGATCATCAATCCTCCCCGTACGCACTTTTATCCCGTTTCATCAGGTAGACGAAAAAGGGCGCTCCGGCCAGGGCCGTGATGATACCCACCGGTATATCAAAGGTGGTCAGGTTGCGGGCCGCGGTATCGGCAAGGATCAGGAATGTGGCCCCGCCGGCCATGGTCAGGGGGATCAGGCGTTTGTGGTCCGGTCCGGCCAGCATCCGCACCAGATGCGGCACCATGAGGCCGACCCAGCCGATGATGCCGCATACTGCAACGGCGCTGGTGGCCGCCAAGGTGGCGGCGGTGATGAAGATGACACGCTTGCGGGCGACATTGACGCCCATTGTCCGCGACTCTTCATCCCCCATGCTGATGACGTTGAGCCGCCAGCGGAGAAGAAAGATCGGCAGACAGCCGAGCAAGACGCCGATGCCGGCGGAGCGGGTATGGCGCCAGTCGGCCAGTGAAAAGCTGCCCATCAACCAGTAGACGATGCTCTGGAGTTTCATGGGATCTACAAAAAACTTGATCAAGGAGACCATGGCGGTAAAAAATGCGGAGACGATTACCCCGGACAAGACCAGGGAGAGGCGTGATATTTGCCTGCTGCCGGTGCGGGCGACAAGGTAAGCGGCAATGACCGCCCCTGCGCCGCCGATAAATGCGGCAAGCTGCAAGGGGATCACCGGCGCAAAACCAATGCTCAGTGCGCAACCAAAGGCGGCCCCGGAAGAGATCCCGAGGATGAAAGGATCCACCAGGGGATTGCGCAGCACCGCCTGCAATGTCGCTCCGGAGGTGGAGAGCGCCAGTCCGACCAGGCCGGCCAGCATGATCCGCGGAAGACGGATGTCCAGGATGACAGCCGCTTCCGGGGAGTCCGTCCCCGCCAGGCCGGATTTCAGCGCAGCTATCACTTCAAGGGGCGATATGCCATAGGCGCCGATGAAAAGGGAAACGGCGGCGGCCAGCAACGGTGCC
>JBFFHG010000632.1:0-3332 GCA_041557055.1 Desulfosarcinaceae bacterium | reverse complement strand
TTCATAAATGGCCAATTGGCCCCTATCTGTGTTGGGCTCAAAATTTTAGTCTCGCAATATCAACCCGACGCCTGGGGTAAAATGTTTTGCAGGCATTGATTGCGGCCGAATTCGCCTGTTTACGGATGTACACGAGGTATCCCAGGCGCCTTGCCGGTGCGGGAACCATAGAGGAATTTTGCCGCCAGGCGGTTTGACATTCACATGGCGCGGCACGCCAGTGCAACTTCAACCCCCTGTGAATTAAAAGCCCTGCGAATTGTGTGGGGGCTTGACGGTATGTGAAAAGGCCGATAGAATTATTGGTATGAGGCAATCGCTGCTCTGAGTCTTTGGCGAGGACCACGTCCTATCTTTGAATCCTTCCTCCAAATCGCCTTTGTTAACGTGAAACCTGCATCGCTCGGTGGCCCGATCTCAAGTCGATGGGCGGCACCGCAACGCTAACATCAAACAAACAGGAGGTGAAAAATGGATGTAAAAGACTTTTGCCAGGCAATCGAATCCGAAATGACAGCATGGAAAGCCAAGCTTTATGATGCAATGCGTAAAGTAGACAAACTTGGCACTACCCAAAAAGAAAAAATGCTTATGAATATCCAGGACCTCAATATGCTTCTGGACGAAATGTCAACCAGGATTGAACAGCTCAGAACCGAGTGTCCCTCGGACTGGAGCCCCATCAAAAAAGAACTGGATCAGGGCAGTATAGACATGCGCAGCAAATACGAAGAGACAATGGAGTTTATCGGCAAGGCATCGCCGGTATCGATTCCGGGATAGCACATTATTTGGGGGCGCCATCGGGCGGCGGGCGATAGCGCGAACCAGTGGGAAAAATTTTGGAGCGGAATTCGATGCGCAATCGAATCCATGGTTAGCCTGATACGTCAAATTCCGAAAGCCGGTCGATTCTCCAAGGAGATGATACAGGAGGCTTTACCCGCTTTTATAATCCCAACGCTGCAAAAGTCGGAGGGCTTCAGATTCAAGGCGCCAAGGGTGAAAACCTGGTCGATCTCTGCGAATCCCTGGCACCGCAGGACCTTTGGCCCTCCGACGTTACCGAAAAGTAAAAAAGATGACCACCAATTGATACGATCCTCAAGTAAACCATTGGAGGGCGGCCATACTCGGCGTGAATTCAATACACACAAGGATATTATAGGTTTTGCACATCTTTTTTGTGCAACGATAGGGTCAGGGTTAAATTTGACATTGCGGTGCTGTCACAACCGGGAAAATTTTCGGTCCGTTGAGCAATTTCCCGCCGCTCCTGCTGACAAGTTGTGTCAAAGTTCCCTTGAAAAGCCAATCGTGAACAGGCAGCAACCCATACCAATACGCAAGCCCGGCCAAACCTTTGGGAAAAAAGCGTGATACCATTTCAAGTCGAATTCGTTCGCCGGATTCGACTTGAATAAGACATTCCAACAGGGCGTCGCCCGGCGCCTTCATTTCCGCCAGCAGCAATAAGCGATGCGGCTGCTGGATGTCGACCACCCGCCACAAATCCAATACATCGCCGATGCGCAGATTTTGTGAATGACGGCGTCCGCGACCCAGACCCGGACCACCGGCAATGCGGTCCAGCATTCCGCGCAAACGCCACAAAGCTTGCCCGAAATACCAGCCATTGCGCCCTCCGATCCCCTCTACTGTCATCCATAAGCGTAGCGGATCCCCTTGGAATACAATGCGATAGCCCCGGCGCAAAATGGTCCCTCCGGCATAATCGGGGTCCCCGCAGGTAATCCATTCAGGCGGTAATCGGCCGCCACCGTCAAAACAGCATGTATCCACCTGCTCTTGCTGAGTGCGCTCAAGCGCTGTTTGCATGGCTGCTCTGCAGTTGATCAAACGCACCGCCACCATTTGCCGAATGTCATTGTTTTGGCAAACAACCGGAATACTCAATCCTTCGGCAAGCGGTTGAGCAATTGAGGCCGGCACCGGTGTTATCAGGTGGATCCATTTGGCGCTCAGCCAGGGGCTTAAAAACGGCACAGGGATAATGACTCTTCGGGGCAAACCGGCCACAGCGCAGTAAGTATGGATCAGATCCTCATAATTGAGGATGTCAGGGCCGCCGATGTCCAACGTCAGCCCCTGTGTGGTCGGCGTCTGCAAGCATCCCACCAGATAATCAAGCACGTTGGTAATGGCAAGGGGTTGACACGGCGTTCGCAGCCAGCGCGGCGCGATCATGAGGGGCAGGCGGTCGACGAGATAGCGCAACATTTCAAATGAAGCGCTGCCCGAACCCAGGATCATGGCGGCGCGCAAACTGGTGACGGGAACGCTGCCGGCCTTAAGGATAGCTTCCACCTCATGCCGTGAGCGCAGATGGCGGCTCAGGCGGGCATCGCCCTTCTGCCCCAGACCACCAAGATAGATGATGCGTTGCAGGCCATTTTTTTGGGCGCAGGCAACCATGTTCGTGGCCGCTTGGCGATCCGCCCTGGCAAACTGGCCTTTTTGGGCGTTCATGGAGTGGATAAGATAATAAGCTGCGCAGCAGTTTTTACCTGCATCCATGAACGCTTTGGGGTCGAGGGCGTCACCGCGCACGATTTCAAGAGCCGCATGTCGTCCCCAGGATCGCGCCAGCAATCGCTGTGGTGATCGCACCATGGCGCGCACCCGATAGCCGCTGTTTAACAAGCGCGGAATCAAGCGCCCCCCCACATAACCGGTTCCACCGGTTACCAGGATGAGTTTCATGGCTCGATATGCAGTTCCATTACCTGTTGAAAATTTTTCACCAGGATGTAATTGCGCACACACACCTTCATAACCGCGCAGGTGGGAGAACGGGCGAAATCTTCAAGATAGGGGTGCTTTGCAAGGTAGAGGCTCAGTGCCGTTTCTTTCTCCGGGCCGGAAATTTCCCCGGCGGTGCCCACAACCGTTACCGCAACAGCTTCATGAAAATCAGTCTCCTGATTGGCGCTGCTTGTAATGAGCAGCGCCATCCGGCAATCGTTCTGAAGATTGCTGAACTTGCGGGTGGTGCGGGGGGTGACGAAGTACAGAAAGCGCAGATCACTGGAGCTGGCGAACGCCACCAGGTTCGCGTACGGCTGACCGCTGCTGTGGGTCGAGAGCATCGCCAGTCGCTGGTTGTTGAGAAGCTCCTTCAACAGGCTCTGGATGCCTTCTTTGGATTCCATTTTGTGGTGGCCGCTTGTGGACATACAATCCTCGTCTCAATGCGGGCCGCCGCTGATCAGCGGCAGTTTTTCCCAATTTGAAATAAACCGGAAACTTGGGCGTCCCATTATGGTCTGTGAACTTGCGACACTTGATTTTTTTATGAACTCCGGGTTCTG
>JBFFHG010000631.1:0-3333 GCA_041557055.1 Desulfosarcinaceae bacterium | reverse complement strand
GATATTCAAGTTGGGAAAGGGCTGGCTTAGATCGAGCCTCAATGACGGATAGCGTTTATCATCCTTTAGGACCACATTGTATCGGGGGCGATGACGCTTGATCAGGTTCGATTCAAGGATCAACGCCTCCTGCTCGGTATGGGTGATAATGGTCTCCAAAGAGACCACTTTTGTCAACAATACACCGGTTTTGGGATCATGGCGTCGCCCCGGTTGAAAATAGGAGCGCACACGCTTTCTCAAATGCCGCGCCTTGCCGACATACAGAATCTTTCCGTGCCGGTCCTTAAACAGGTACACACCCGGTGCTGCGGCTATATTCTCCAACTGCCGGCTGAGCCGGACGGCCATCGGCGCCGCCCCGTCATCCTGAGCTATCGGCAGATTTGGACTCTCTTCATTCATACCCTTAAGCGATTTTGCACGAGTCACACATTCCTATCGATCAAAAACCAGCCTCTCCTTGAGTTTCTTGATTTGATCTCTTAACTGGGCGGCCTTTTCAAATTCCAAATCCCGGGCGGCCAGCTTCATTTGCTTTTCAAGCTTTTCAATGATCATCTCCAGATCGTCCCCGCTTACATAGGCGGCCAACGGTTCACCCGCAACGGCGATTGGAGCGTCCTCAATATCATAAATTCCCTCAAAACCCCGGCTGATATCTTTTTGCACGGATTGGGGAATAATATTGTTTTTCAGATTGTACGCCTCTTGAATTTCCCGTCTCCGTGAAGTTTCGTCCATGGCTTTGGCCATGGACGGCGTTATTCTGTCGGCATAAAGTATGACTTTGCCGTGCAGATTGCGCGCCGCGCGGCCGAACGTCTGAATCAACGAACGGGCAGATCGCAAAAAGCCCTCTTTGTCGGCATCCAGAATCGCCACCAGGGAGACTTCGGGAATATCCAGCCCCTCGCGCAACAGGTTGATGCCGATCAAGGTGTCGAACTTGCCCATACGCAAATCCCGGAGGATATCCATCCGTTCCAGAGTTGAAATATCCGAATGCAGGTAGCGCACCCCGATACCCAAATCAGCGTAATACTCGGTCAGGTCTTCGGCCATGCGCTTGGTCAACGTCGTAATTAAAACTCTCTCTTTACGCTTGATGCAACTGACGATTTCGCCATAAAGATCATCCACCTGGTGGCCGGCTTTGCGAATAATCACCTCCGGATCAACCAATCCGGTTGGCCGGACGATCTGTTCGACAACCGCTCCCCCGGCTTTTTCCAGTTCGTATTGGGCTGGTGTGGCCGACACATAAATGATCTGATGCACGCGCTGCCGCCACTCGTCAAATCTTAAAGGGCGGTTATCCAAAGCCGAGGGCAGCCGGAAGCCGTACCGCACCAGCGTCTCTTTGCGGGAGCGATCCCCTTTATACATGGCCCGCAACTGGGGAACGGCGATATGGCTCTCGTCAATGAACATCAGGTAGTCATCCGGAAAGTAGTCCATCAGCGTGGGCGGCGGCTCCCCGGGTTCGCGGCCTGTCAGGTGGCGGGAATAATTTTCAATGCCGTTGCAATATCCCAGCTCCTGAAGCATTTCCAGGTCAAACAGGGTTCGTTCCTCAATGCGCTGGGCTTCAATCAGCTGCTGTTCTTTGCGGAACCAGTCGACCCGGGCCTTCATCTCCTCTTTGATGGATTGCATGGCCCTTTTTAAAGTGGTCTTGGATGTCACGTAATGACTGGCCGGAAAAATGGTTGCGGCTTTTAAAGATTTTCGCGCAACACCCCGAAGGGGATCGATTTGATGGATGGCGTCAATGGCATCTCCAAAAAAATCGAGTCTCAGAGCCTCGTTTTCCTCATAGGCGGGAAAAACCTCAACCCGATCGCCCCGAACCCTGAATGTTCCGCGATGAAAGTCCACGTCATTGCGCTTGTAATGCATCGCGACCAGGTCGCGCAACAGGCTCTCCCTGGAGATCTCCTGGTTCAACTGTAAATCGATGCGCATGGCCAGGTAATCTTCAGGCGCGCCCAACCCGAAAATACAGGAGACACTGGCAACCACCAGCACGTCTCTGCGGGAGAGCACGGACCTTGTGGCGGAGTGACGCATTTTATCGATCAGATCGTTGATGGAGGAGTCTTTTTGGATATAGGTATCGGTTGTCGGGATATAGGCTTCGGGTTGATAATAGTCGTAGTAGCTGACGAAATACTCAACCGCATTTTCCGGAAACAGAAGCTTGAACTCGTGAAAGAGCTGGGCGGCCAACGTTTTGTTGGGTGCAATGACCAGCGCCGGCCGGTTGGCATGGGCCATCACATGGGCCATGGTAAAGGTTTTTCCGGACCCGGTGACACCGAGAAGCACCTGATCCTTTGATTGCCGGCCAAGCCCTGGTGTCAAATGATCAATGGCCCGGGGTTGATCCCCTTTGGGGGTAAAATCGGATACCAGCTTGAATTTATTCATAACCCGGTGTCGAGCAACACCACACACTGAGCCGCCATGCCCTCTTGACGCCCGACAAAGCCCAGCCCTTCGGTTGTGGTCGCTTTGATGTTGATGCATTCCTGCGATAGGTTAAGGGCCCTGGCCATGGTGCGTTCCATCTCCTTGCGAAAGGACATCAATTTGGGAGCTTGGGCAAAAACGACGGCATCCAGATTGACGACAACGAAACCGCGGTCATGAATCATTCGCGCACATTGTTCCAGCAGTTTGATGCTGTAAATATCCTTGTAAGTTTCGGAGCTGTCAGGGAAATGGTGTCCCAAATCCCCCAACCCGGCGGCGCCCAGCACGGCGTCGCAAGCCGCATGGACCAGAACATCCGCGTCGGAATGGCCTATCAACCCCATGTCATGCGGAATTTCAACCCCGCCCAGAATCAAGGGACGCCCTTGAATGAGGCGATGAACGTCATACCCTGTACCGATTCTCATTCAGGTGGCTCCCCTGGCGCCTATAACCGAATATGCTTTAATGGCCTCGCCCTTGCCCTTGGCCTCGATGGGGCTGCGCGCTTTGATCTTAAACTCATTTTGAACCAGGTGGTGGGTGTATTCCGAGATGACGATCTCTCCCGGACGGGCCGCCGAACAAAGCCGTGAAGCCGTATTGACGGCATCGCCGATGACTGAATAGCTCATGGTGCGGGTGGATCCGATATAGCCGGCCACAACCTCCCCCGTGTTGATGCCGATGCCCACCGCTATGGGCGCATCACCGCGGGAAGCCCGTATGAAATTAAAATCTTCAAGCTCTTTTTGGATATCCAGGGCAGCCCTTACCGCACGAATGGGATCATCCCGATGAATCAGAGGCGCGCCCCAGATCACCATCATACCGTCGCCGATAAACTTATCCAGG
>JBFFHG010000630.1:0-3338 GCA_041557055.1 Desulfosarcinaceae bacterium | reverse complement strand
GGTTCTCCCAGCTCCATTCTCAGATATTCAAGCCCCTTGACGCCGCCCTTCTCATCCTTAATGACCTTTGTAGGGGCCGCCAGAAACTCGAATTTGATTCCTTCATGCTCAGCCGCTATAATTTCGACTTCGTTGGCCGGCATCTCTTTGCGGGTACGTCGATAGACGATATAAACGTCATCCACGCCCAACCGCTTGAGGGTTCGCACACAGTCTATGGCTGAGTTGCCACCGCCGACCACTGCAACGCGTTTTCCCACCTGGATCTTCTTGTCGGGGGTGTTTGCAACCGTGGAAAGAAAATTGATGCCCTGCCAGACGCCCTGGGCGTCCTCGTCTTCGATGCCGAGGGTATAATCCTTCCAGGCGCCGATGCCCATGAAGATTGCGTCGTAGCCCTCATCGCGCAAGGACTGAATGCTGAAGTCCTCTCCCAGGCGGGTATTGTAATGCACATCGATACCCAGGTTGAGAATCCCTTCAATTTCCCAATCCAGCACTTGATCCGGCAGGCGATATTCAGGGATGCCATAGCGGGTAATGCCGCCAAGTTTGGACATGGCATCATAGATGGTGGGTGCGTGACCCAGTCGGCGCAGGAAATAGGCGGCGCTGACACCTGCCGGGCCGCCGCCGATGATGGCGATCTTTTTGCCGGTGTCCGGTGCACAGGGGATGGGCAAACGGGTTCCGGAATTCATCTCCCAGTCGGCCACGAAACGCTTGAGCTGGTTGATGGAGACCGGATCGTCTTCGATACCGCGGCGGCAGTAATTTTCACAGGGATGGGGACACACCCGGCCGCAGGAAAGCAGAAGCGGATTTCGTTCACGAATGGTGTTGACGGCACCGGCGTAATCCCCTTTGCGAATCTGGCTGATATATCGCGGAATGTCGATCTCCGCCGGGCAGGTCTGCTGGCAGGGCGCCAAAGCGGCATCTTCCTCATTAAAGGTCAGGAGCCGTTGACTCATGGTGCGTACGGTCAGAATATTCTTGGGGCAGGCTGTTTCGCAGGCCCCGCATCCAACGCACTTGGTCTCGTCCACCTCCGGGAATCCGTTGGGTCCGATGTGGATGGCGTCGAATTTACAGGAACGGACACAGTCGCCCATGCCCAAACAGCCGATGGCGCAGACCCGTTTGCCGCCGTAAAGACTTGAGAGTGCGGCACAGGTTTGGGGGCCGTTGTAAATGAACTTGTCTTCGGCGCGGTTGCCGCCGGAACAGTGGTTCATGGATCTCATGGGCTCGGCGCTGCCCGGGTCGACGCCCATGATGCCGGCGATGGCGACGGCAGCTTCCTGTCCGGCCACAATGCAGACGCTGGGGGGCGATTTTCCGGCGACCACCGCATTGGCGGCGGCAGAACAGCCGGCATACCCGCAGCCGCCGCAATTGGCGCCGGCCATGAAATATTCAACCTCGGCAATTCGCGGGTCCTCCCACACATAAAAGACCTTGGACGCCACGCTGAGCACGATTCCGCAAGCTGCGCCGATACCTAACATGACCAATATTGCTTCAATCACTTTTGCCTCCTTGAAACAGGATTGTTATAATCACAACAAATTTTTTTACCCGGAATGTATCTCTTAGGGCGGTTATAAGAAAAAGTCCGGGGCAATGGGTTCTATTGGGGATCACCGGTCATCTCATTTTCATCTCATTTCCATCCAAAGAAAAACCGTTTGGAACGGGGCCCCAAACGGTTCATGCAAAGGGATGCGTAAATCCACGCCGGGGAGGCGGAAAACCTTTTTAAACCATGCCTCTGAAGGCGTAAAAGCTAAGTGAAATAACACCGGCTGCAATGAGCGCGATGGAGGTGTCTTGAAGCGGCTTGGGAACCCGGGCCAACAAGGTGCGTTCCCGCACGCCGGCAAACAAAATCAGCGCCAGGCCGAAGCCCGCGGCATAGCCGAAAGAGGCCACCAGCGATTGCATGAAGTTGAGTTCCTTATCGATGTTGAGCACGCAGGCGCCGAAAACCGCACAGTTGGTGGTGATCAGCGGCAGGAAAATACCCAATCCGGCATAAAGTGCGGGAATGCTTTTTTTAAGGAACATCTCCACGAATTGAACCAGAGAAGCGATGACCTGAATAAACGCGATGGTGCGCAGGAACTCCAAATTAAAAGGCGCCAGCAGCCAGTAAAAAATGATCCAGGTAATGACGCCGGCCATGACCAGAACAAAGATAACGGCCATGGCCATGCCTGCGGCGGTCTCCATTTTTTTGGAGGTCCCCAGAAAGGGGCAGTTGCCAAGAAATTGCGCCAGCAAAATGTTATTGACAAAGATGGTGGCGATGATCAGTTCAAAGTATTCCATGGTGACGACTCCTCACACTATTTACTGGGGATAAGGTTCATCGCGCAGAGCATCAGGCCCAGGGCGATAAAGGCGCCCGGCGCTTGTACGGCAAACCCGAAAGGTTCAAAGGATGCGCCAAAAATGTTTGGAATGTCGTAATTCAGGAAACCAAACACATCCCCTTTGAGGGAGCCGGTGCCGAGCAGTTCGCGAACGGCACCCAGGGCGGCCAGTGATAAGGTGAACCCGACCCCGATACCCATCCCGTCTGCGGCCGAGAGTGCCAGGCCGTTTTTGGATGCAAAGGCTTCAGCCCGTCCCAACACGATGCAGTTGACCACGATCAGGGGAATGAAAACGCCAAGATCGAGGAACAGGGGGTAAGCATAGGCCTGCATGAGCTGTTCCACAACGATAACAAAGGTCGCTATGATGATGATGAAGCAGGCGATGCGCACCTTGGTCGGGATGACCTTGCGCAGGACTGAAATGAGAACGTTGGAGCACAACAGCACGAAAGTCGTCGCCAGGCCCATGCCGATGCCATTTTTCATGGAGGTAGTTACGCCCAAGGTAGGACAAAGGCCGAGAACCAGGCGAAAAGGCGGAATCTCTTTCCAGAGGCCCTTGGTGAATTCACTCACGATCGATTTGGCCATAACAGTAAGCTCCTCTTATTTTTTAATGCTTTTGAGCTGCTCGAGCAGTTGCGGTTTTAAGGCGTTATAGGACGAAATCGCCTGCATGGTGCCTTTGCAGACCGCCCGGGAGGTGATGGTCGCGCCGCTGAGTGCATTGATTTCACCGCCATCGTTGGTGACCTTGATCTCTTTTTCAATGGACTTGCCTTTGAACTGGGCGGCAAAAGAGGGGTCGGCCTTGGCGTTGGCACCCAACCCCGGGGTCTCTTTATGGGTGGTCACGGCGATTCCGGCAAGGGTCTGCTTTTCCGTATCGATGGCCACCACCAGGCCCACTTTGTCGGCAAATCCGCTGACTTCCGATTCCAAAACAACGGTGTT
>JBFFHG010000629.1:0-3338 GCA_041557055.1 Desulfosarcinaceae bacterium | reverse complement strand
CCTGATCTCGATGGTCGTGACGTGGCTCTCCTTTCCTGTCTTAGGCGTGAGTGGCTCGAGCATCTTGTACATCGCCGTCATCCTGGCGGCTTGGCGTGGGGGCGTGGGTCCGGCCATTCTGGCTGTGGGACTGTGCGTGCTGGCCTATCTGCCCCTGCTGGCCATGCTTTACCACCTCTTTCACAAGGAGCCCTGGGATGATCGCGGCAGCCTGATCAAAAACCTGATGCTGGCCCTTTTCATGGTTGCGGGTTTTGTGGCAATCAAATTCCAATCCAGCACCATTTTTCAAACCGGTTATCCTTTTACCTTGTTCTCTTCCCATACGCCGGCCCGGGCCGCGGCCTCCGCAGCCGGGTGGGCCGCGTACGGTCTGGCCCTGCTCATCTGGCCCCGGCGCCTGGACCGGCCTTTTCGGCTGGCCGGCACGGGCCTGATCCTCATCGGCGTGCTCAAAGCCCTGGCCTTGCCGTTCCGTTTTAAAATCGCCTTTGCCGCCATGCCCTCCCTGCTCAACCCGCCATCACTGGTGTTCCTGTTGTGTCTGGCCGTCCTGGCCTACCTGACCCTCAAACCCTGGGACCAGCGCTGGCCCCTGCAAGGCATCCGGCCGCGGGTCTTCTGGGGGATCGCCCTGGCCGTAGCCGCTTTCAGTGTTCTGAATATCGAAATCGCCAGTGTCTTTGCCGACAAGGGGCGGCCTTTCAGCATGCTGACCCACGGCAGCCTTGCCATGCAACTGGCTTACAGCATCGGCTGGCTGCTCTTTGCCATCGCTCTTTTGGCAACGGGCATTAAGTGGGACACGGTGCAAGTGCGCTGGGCCGCCATTGCGGCCATCGTGGTCACCGCATTCAAGATTTTCATCCGCGACCTGTGGCACCTGGGGCAGCTGTACCGCGTGGGATCGCTGTTCGGGTTGGCGGTGGTGCTGATCCTGGTCTCTTTTCTCTATCAACGTTTTCTGTCCGAAGGGAAGCAACATGCGAAGTAAATGGTTTGATTTCATGGGGTTCGTACTGTTTTGCCTGGCAGCCGCCCCGGCGGCCAATGCCGAAGACACCTGGCGCACGCGGGCTGTTCTGGATGTCTCTGAGACGGGGTTGATCGAGGCGGTGGTGCCGCCTGAGCTGTTCAGCCGGACGGAACGGAAGCGGATGGATTTCATCCTGACCGGTCCCGACGGCCGCCCAAGGGCCTTTGAACTCTATTGGCGGGAACCTGTGGGACAAACCCGTCTTTCCCTGGAACCCACCCAGGTCCAATTGGATCCGGCTAAAGGATTCATCTGGGAAGCCGAAATGCACAAAAAAGTGATGGTCCGGCGCCTGCACATCAGGCTGACCGATCAGGGGGCCATCGGCAAAATCGATGTCTTCGGACGGCTCGACGGTCAGTGGATCTCCCTGGCCCGCAACGCCGCCGTTTTCACAGCGGCCGGCGCGGGGCAGGCCGCCATCGATATTCCCGTCAACACCTATACTGCGCTGCGACTCCATCTTACCGGCTATAACCGCAGCACCCGCCGGACCCTGATCCCCATCAAGACGGTGACGGCCGAAGGCGACCTCATGGGTGAAGACTATGTGGAACAAATGTTGGCCATCTCCTTCCAGCAATCCGAGAGCGAAGGCCTTCATGTCATCGAGGCCCTGCTGCCGGGCGACGGTTTGTGGATCAGCGCCCTGCATCTGAAAACCGAGGCTCAGTTTCAGGGCGGCTGGCAGGCCGGGCGGGAACGGATTTCCGGCGGCAGCCGGCGGTTTGAAGCGGTTGTAAACGGCCGGATGGCCCATGTGGACCGCACCCCGCACGACCTTGGATTGGATCTCAACCAATTCTGGCCGGGACGCTCGCTGGTGCTCAAACTGGATGCCGGGGAACGTTATATCGGCGATATAGCCTCTTTGACGGCCACTGTGCGCCTGCCCCGGCTGGTCTTTGTGGCTGAAAAGCCCGGCCGCTACGCCGCCATGACCGGTACCGGAAAAGACGCGGCAATGCCGGAATACCCCGCCGACCGCTATCAAAAACCACAGATCCGGCTGGCCTTTTCCACCCCGGAATCAAATCCCCGGTGGCGCTTGGCCACCCTGGTGGAAAAATATAAACTCAAGGGCGGCCCCTTCACCCCCGAAGGTTATACCTGGCGGGCGCCGGTCAGCATTTCTGCGCCGGGCTATTTTCGATTGCCGTTGAACCTGCAGGCCAGTCTGGCGCCCCGGCGCACGGCCATCCGCATGGTCAAAAACGACACCCAGGTCCCCTATGTGGCCGGACGCTTGGAGGACCGGACCCTGGATTTGGAGAGCGTGCCGGACTATGACGCCCAAAACAATCTGAGCACCTGGACGATCCGCCTGCCCCAGGCTTCCCCCCATTGGAAAGAGCTGACGCTTTATGCCGCCGGCATTTTCAAACGAACCGTCGAACTCCAGAAACCCAAACCCGGAACCCGAAACTGGCAACCCTGGCGGCAGATGCCATGGGAGAGCCGCGGGCAGCGTGAAACCGCCCTGAGGCTGAGCCTGCGGGACCTGCCGGACGACATCGACGTCATTCGCATGGTGATGTCCCATGGGGACAACCAGCCGGTGACCATCTCCCGGATCACGGCCGGTTACACGGCGCCCACGGTTTACTTTCTGGCCCACGCCGCCGGCGATTACACCATCTACGGCGGCAATCCCGAGGCCGGCATCCCCCGATACGACCTGTCCCTGGTGCAAGCCGAACTCTTCTCCGCCCTGCCGGCCGAAGCCGGCATGGGCGAACTGGAAACCTTCCGGCCGTCCGGTTGGCAAAACCGCATCTGCACCGCTTTCAAAGAGAAGGGCTGGGGCTTGTACGCCGTCCTGGGGCTGGTCACCCTGGTGCTGCTCATCGTCATTGTGCGGCTCTTTCCCAAGCCCGGGGATCAAAACTGAAGGGGTACCGGCCAGCAGACCCGCTGGACGGCCTTTCAAACGATGAAGAACATGGTTGGTGCTCACCTTGTGGGAACCCTGCTCGTTGAACAGTTTCAGCGCTGTGGTCAGAATTAAATCGCGCGTTTTCGGTTTGGATTCGGCGGTCATGGTATCTTTATAATTTTTGTCGCCCCGAAAGACACGCAAAAAGCAACTTCCCAAAATTGGTTTCCATCCTGATTAATACCGTGATAAAGGCAGTGTGCGTTATCAAAGCCCCAGACAGGCGCCGCGGTTCCCGGGCGATGCTGAAACCGGATATGGGCATCCTGCAGATATGAATTGCGGCGATTGGATCGGATGGACTCACGGCAATTTCAACCATTTGTCTCAGGTGTTTTGATGATATACATAGTGGTTGCGATCATG
>JBFFHG010000628.1:0-3341 GCA_041557055.1 Desulfosarcinaceae bacterium | reverse complement strand
GCGCCAGGACCCCGGGCAAAACGATTCTCGGATCATTGAAGCCGTCCGTTAAGGCTAAATTTGAAGGAACTTCGCCGGCCAGATCTCTTTTTTTGTCGCCGCGCGCCACGATGATGACTTTTGATCCCTCATTAAGCCCTGGTCCTGTGTAGTCCAGCGAATCGATGGTGGTCTCGGTCTGGAAATGTAGATCTCTTTTCCAATCCACTCTCTCCAGAACATGATGGAAGAAATTTCGGACGTGACGGACATCCAGGCCCGGATTATCCTCTTCGGCGGCGATAAAAAGATATTTGGCAAGGGAAGGGTGTCCATAGCCTAAAATCGCGTTGGCGATTTTGAGGATTTCCTGAGGGCGTTCGGAGTGTTGGTATGGCGCGTATCGTTCTTTTCCGATCGCCAGCATCAAGGGGTGCACTCCGGCGGCGTCTACCGCGTGAAGCGCTTTGAGTCCCGGCATTTCAACCGGCGCCAAAGGTTCCACAATTTCCTGGACCAGCATCCCAAATGAAGTATCCTCCTGCGGCGGTCTTCCCACGATTGTGAACGGCCAGATTGCTTCACGGCGATGATAGACCGAATCCACTTTGAGAACAGGGTAGGGGTGCTTCAAACTGTAATATCCCAAATGATCCCCAAAGGGTCCTTCCGGCAAGGTGCGGTCCGGGGTGACGGTTCCGGTGATGCAAAAATCAGCTTCCGTGGAAAACAGGTGGCCGTTTTTTCTGCAATACCTGAAGCGGCGCCCGCCAAGAGCGCCTGCAAAAAGAACTTCCGGAATTCTTTCGGGAAGCGGCATGACCGCTGCGAAGGTGTGTGACGGCGGCCCGCCGACAAAAACACTCACACGCAGAGGCTCCCCCTTGCGAATCGCATGGGTGTGATGCACGCCGATGTCGCGGCGGATTTGATAATGGAGTCCGATTTCCCGGTTGCGCCGGTATTCGTTACCCGCCAGTTGGATTCGATACATGCCGGTGTTTGATCTGAAAATGCCCGGCCGCAACGGGTCTTCGGTATACACCTGGGGCAGGAGAACAAAGGGGCCGCCATCGTCCGGCCAGCTCTGGATCTGAGGCAACTGTTCGATGGACGTTTTCCCGTAAAATATGGGCCCCTTCTTTACGTTTTTAGGGATCAGATTGGGGATGAGCAACGGGACCCCCGCATATTGCCAGGGCGCTTTCATAAACCGGGAAGGGTCCGCTTTCAACGTCGCCATTTTTTTCACCCACTTGAGTGTGGATCTGAAAATGAAGCGGGATCGGTCCAAAGTGCCGAAAAGATTTGATACTGCGGGGAAAGGACTTCCCTTGACCCTTTCAAAAAAGAGTGCCGGACCCTGCGCCTGAAAAACGCGGCGATGGATTTCCGCCATTTCCAGATAAGGATCGACCTCTTCCCTGATTCTGATCAGGCGTCCGTGACGCTCCAGATCGTCAACGCACGCTTTCAGACTTTTGTATCGCATAATTGCACTGTAACCCTATCGTGGCAAAAAGGACGGCCAACGGGCCGCCCCATAATCTTCTCGGCGGGTCGATCAGCAGGTGTCAGACCAATGCATACCCCGGCCCTTCGCCCCCCTCGGGGCAGGTCCAGGTGATGTTGTGAAAGGGGTCTTTGACATCACAGGTTTTGCAGTGAAAGCAGTTGGACGGGTTGAGCTTGATGCGGGCCTTGCCGCTTTGCTTGTCCAGCTCCAGTTCATAGACTTCTCCCGGGCAAAAGCGGGTGCAGGGGCTGCCGTACTCGGGGTAGCACCGATCGCTGCACACCTTGGGGTCGTGAATGATCAGGTGGGGGGGCTGATCTTCGCGGTGCATGGTCTTGGAAAGATAGACACCGGTGAGTTTGTCCACATAGAGTTGGCCGTCAAAATCCTCTTTGGCCTGTTCTTCGGTGATCGGGGCCGATACGGGTTTCAATGTGCGGGCATCTTCTTCCAGCTTCATGGGGTCGGTCAACCCGCGGCCGCCGGTGACATATTGGGCGCCCAGATGGACCAGCTTCATGATTCCTTTTTTGGCCAGGGCCTGGGCGCAGTTGCGTCCCTCCCAGAGCTCCTTTCCGATCCAGCTCTGCTTCAGCGAATCAGGATAGGATTGGAGGCCGTGAGCTGAACAATTCTCTTTGGCCAGGGCGGTTACGATGGCCTCGGCCGCCAGCATGCCGGATTTGATGGCGATGTGCAGGCCCTTGAGGGCCGGGGTGTTGTGCAACTGGGCGCAGGCGCCGATGAAAAGGCCGCCGTCAACGGCCAGCCTGGGCAGGGTATAGTAGCCGCCCGTGGGTACGGTGCGGGCGCCCTGCTCCATGACTTTGCCGCCTTTGATGATATCGGCCACAAACGGGTGGCGTTTGAATTTGATGAACATATCAAACGGATCGAGCCGCGCATCTTCGTAGCCCAGGGCGGTGAGATAGCCCATGCTGATCCGGTTGTCGCCCATCTCGTATATGAACCCCCCGCCCGGCGTCCCCAGGCCCAGGGGATATCCCATCATGTGGATGTCGTTGCCTTTGCTGGCGGTGAAGTAGGTATCTCCGGCAGGCAGTTCGATGACCTCTTTAATGCCGGTTTCGTAAACGTCGGGTTGTTGTCCGGCGCACAACCCCAGGCGGCCGTCAATGGACTTGACCAGGCTGCCCCGGGCGCCTTCGGCAAATACGGTCACTTTGGCCAGCAGGTCGATGCCGGCTTCGAAATTGCTTTTGGGGGAACCGTTTTTTTCCAGTCCTTTGTCACCTGTGCGGACGCCGGTGACGGTTTGGCCGTCTTCGGCAAAAAGGACCTGGGTGCCGGCAAATCCGGGGAAGAGATTGACGCCCATCTCCTCTGCAATGTCACCCATCCATTTGCTCAAGCGCGAAGCACTGACGATGTAGCACCCGGTGTTGTGCATATACTTGGGGGTCATGGGCAGGGCGATGGCCCTGTTCCGGGTGAGGTAGTAAAACTCATCTCCCCGTACGATGGTCGATACGGGGCAGCCTTTCTCCATGTGATCCGGAATCAACTCGGTCAGGGCCTGGGGCTTCAGAACGGCGCCGCTGATGGCGTGGGCGCCGATTTCGGCGCCTTTTTCAATCAAGGCCACTTCCAGCTCCCTGTTCTGTTCCCGGGCCAGCTGCATCAGGCGAATAGCGCCGGCCAGTCCGGCCGGTCCGCCCCCCACGATCAAGACGTCAAATTCGATGGATTCGCGTTCAGTTGTCATTTTTCTCTTTCCTAATCATCTATGGATCATTCGAAAAAACGGCGTTCATTTGGGTGTGCGAATCGATAACATGAAACCTGATCGATGTAAATTATATAGATACAATTGTCCTGATTTGCG
>JBFFHG010000627.1:0-3345 GCA_041557055.1 Desulfosarcinaceae bacterium | reverse complement strand
GGAAAACCGCTCCTCGGCAATTCGCCTTATCTTCGATAGAATTTTGTCCGAACGGTTATCTTTTGGCATCTCAATAAAATTTTTCAGCATGGCGTCGGCTGACTATCTTTGCTTAAAAATTTGAACTGTTTTCCAATCATTTGCCTTATGATCCTGGTGGCGGTCGATAAAGGCATCGAAATCAAAGCCGGTCGCGTGGGATGATGGTGCTTTGGGCGCATGCCGGGTGTAAGCACGCAGGTTCCAGGCAGACGGCGAATGGCGTTCAGGATGGATTTGCCGGTTCCCGCGCTCCCGCTGGTGATGGCAATGACGGCGGTCATGGAGATTCCTCTATAGGGATGGCGGTGATGGCGATTTTTCTGTTTTGGGCGCTGAAATCAAATTGAACCTGTTTGCAGTTGTATTTGCGGGCTATCTGCGTATGGGACCGGGAGATGAATTTGCGGAACAGAGCGCCGTCCGGCGGAGCCGGCGGCTGGCCGATACTTTTTCGCATGGCTTGATAGCGCTCAAAAAGGCAATCGATGACAGCGCCTTCATTTTCCGGATCACTGATTTGCAACTGAATCTGTTCGCGGTACGAGGGCGGCATGGCATCACTTTGGGCGGATAGGCATTGCGGCGATTGATTGTCTCTTGAAGCAAATTCTTTGATCATTTCAATGGGGACCACGCGAATGATTTCGGCCAGGGTGGTTTGCTCCAGTTTCAGCAAGCCGTCATCGATCATGGTTTTCATGCCGCTGGCCAGGGCCAGCCGTTTAAGCTGGGTTTCACTGATGCCGCGGCTCAAGGCCAGGGCGATCTCCCGGTTGATCTCGAACAGTTCGGAGATCAGGGTTCGGCCCTTATAACCTGTGTAGCCGCAGGTTTTGCATCCCATGCCTTTGTGGAATTTAAGATGGCTGGGATACTGCTTGAAGAAAAGGCGCCACTCTTCTTCGGGAGGCGTGTAGGTGTGTTTGCACTTGTCGCAGTTTTTACGGACCAGGCGTTGGGCCAAAACGCCGATAAGGCTGGATGCGATCTGGTTATACTCTATTCCCAGGTCCAGAAGACGGGAGACCGCAGCGATAGAGTCGTTGGTGTGCAGCGTGCTGAGCATCAGATGGCCGGTCTGGGCGGCGTCGAATGCGATGGTGGCGGTCTCGTTGTCACGAATCTCACCCACCAGGATAACATCCGGATCGAGCCGCAAAAATGATCGCAACAGGCGTGCAAAGGTTAAGCTGATCTTGGGTTTGACCTGGGTCTGCATGATCCCCGGAAAGCTGTACTCAATGGGGTCTTCAGCGGTGATGATTTTAATGCCGGGGTGGTAGACGTAGCGCAGGGCGGCGTACAGGGTCGAGGATTTGCCGCTGCCGGTGGGACCTGAAACCAGAATCATGCCGGCGGAACTTTTGAAAAGCCTTTTTAGCGGGCCGAGCACATGCAGGGCGTGGTTCAGATTCTCCAACCCCACTTTGGCCTTGCGTGAATCCAGTATTCGGATGGTGACGTTTTCGCCCACAATGGCCGGGCAGGTGGCCACCCGGAAATCAAGGTCATAGCGCCGGTCCTGGGCCGGGTCATAGTAGTTGACCCGAAAAACACCGTCTTGGGGCAGCCGTCGCTCGGCAATGTCCAGGTTGGAGAGCACCTTGATTCGCGAGATGATGGCATTGGGCATCTCCTGGAGCTTTTCATTGAGCCAGTCGATTTCCACCTCTTTGCAGATTCCGTCGGTGCGGTAACGCAATCGCGCCCCCAGGCGATCCTGTTCGATATGGATGTCGCTGGCGCCTCTGGTGATACCATGACGGATAATGAAGTTGACCACCTGGTCGGCCAACATGTCGTTGCTGTAAGCGGATTCTTCCTCGATTCTGTCCTCATGGGCCAGTTCGATCAGCTCCATGTCCTGAACACCGTCCACCGCTTTGCAGGCGCGATCGGTGTCGCAAGACCCGTATAGGGTCTCGAAAAGCTCTTCCCATTTTTGCCGGGTGATCAGGACCGGTTCCAACTTCAGGTCCGGCAAGAGGGGGGCCAAGGCGGTCAGCGCCGATCTGTCTTTGGGATTGGAAAAACCTATCTTCAGCTTGCCGTCCCCCAGGAAGAGCGGCAGAATATTGTGCTTGCGGGCGTATTTTTCCCCCACAATCCCGGTAAGCGTGAGCTTTTGGCGGGAGTCGAACTCGGATCCGGCCATGTTGCTGAAGGGGATGTTGAACTGCCTGGATAGAGCGGTGTAGAGCTGGTCCGTTGAGATAAAATTGTGATCGACCATGATCAATCCCAATTTTTTGCGAGTTTGATTTTGCTCCTGCAAGGCGGTTTGGTATTGCTCTTCGGTGATCACCCCCTGTTTGATCAGAATATCGCCAAGTTTGAGCTGTTTGCCGTATTTTTGCAGAATATAGTTGAGATCCTCGATTTTGATCAGCTTCATATCGCACAGGATCTCACCGATGGTGCGGTGACCGCTTTTAATGCGCACCAGCCAGTCCAGGTCCGATTCGCTGATCAGTCCGAGGTTGTGGGCCAGTTCGCCCATCTTGACGCTTCCGGCCTGCTGCTCAAGCGCGTCCTCCAATTGGTCCTGGGTGATGGCCCCCCTTCGCACCAGCACCTGTCCAAGTTGTTCATTGGTCTTTTTGAGCCGCAGGGCGCTCTCCAACTCCTGCCGGCCGATGATTTTTTTTTACAGCAGGAGGGTGCCCAGATTTTTGCGCAGGTCCGGATGATTGGCCAGGATCCGAAGCTGTTCCTGGCTGATGAGTTTTTTTTGAACCATCAGGTTGCCGATCGGCAGTTGTCCATCTATGGCGCCGTTTTGCTGCGCCTTCAGAGCGCTGCTTAGATCGGCATGTTTGATAAACCCTTCTTTGACCAGCAACTCGCCTACCCGCAAAGAGATGGGGCTGCCTTTTTTTGCCGTTAGCTTGGGAATGGGTTTGACAGGCCGCATGATGGTCGCTCCGACTTCTGTTGTGATTTTGACGACAACTCAACTTTTTGCCGCTGATTGGAACCAGCCTGGTTCGTTAAGTGATAAAACAATAAAACTAACACAAGTTTCTTCAAATATAAATATTTGATCCATGGCCCGCCAGGGCCATCGCATTCGGAAAATTCGCCCCTATTGGAAACAACCGGATACGGTTGTCCTGTTCCAGCTTTTATGAATTATTGCATTTTTATGGGTTTTATGATTTTAACCACTTTACTCCACAGGTTGTTTTTCATTTAACTAAAACTAATCATTATAAAAATTAAAAAACAAACCTTTTTTTTTCTTGACATGATCTCAATAATGTAATTAATGTGGTTAAAAGTGGATGATTATGGTGATATATG
>JBFFHG010000626.1:0-3348 GCA_041557055.1 Desulfosarcinaceae bacterium | reverse complement strand
TTCCCAGGCATACGCACATCTCATGGGCCAGCGCCAAATTGGCATTGCCGGAAAACACACATAATCTTTCCACCATCTCCCATCTCCTCCTTGAACGGTTCCTCACCGTTTTGGGTTCTCTTAACCAACCTTTAGCACAACAGGGGCGATTTTTTTAGCCTGTTTCGCCGCCGGGGAAAAAACGGCCGCCTTGCGGCGTTCGCTCCGCGTCAGCGGTTATGGGGGGGATGGACATTAAAAAAACCGCCCATTGGCGCCGCCAACCTTATTGTTCCAAGAACCAGGGCAATATGATAGCATGGGACCGCAAATCAGCTCAAATCGATCAACGCTTCCTTGGAAAAGAGCCATGACGCCTCATCACTCAAAAACCCGATTCATCGGTCTGCTGCCGATCATCCTCGCTTTATGCATGCACAGCCCCCTGCAGGCAGACCAGATCGAAATCAAGGGAGACAAGCTCTCGGTTGAAGCCAATCGGATTCCCATGCGGGAGCTTATGAAACAACTCTCCGCCAACTACGGCATCACCGTCCGCATTGATCCCGCCATCAATCCCTTGATCACCATCGCCTTTAAAAACCGGAATCTGGAAGACGGCTTGAAAGCGATCCTGAAACCCCACAACCATGTCTTCATCTGGAAGGCGGGCGTCTCCGGTCCCACCAACGCAACCGAGGGAACCTTTGAGTTGAAGGAGATCCATGTTTACCGGCCAGGTCAAAAGAACCGCATGATCAGCATCGACGGCTCCCGACAGCCGCCACCTCCTGAACCGGAATCTGAAATCGAGGATGAGACCACCGCCCCATCATCACAGGAAACCCCCTTGATCATTAAAGGCAACAAGGTTTTCATACCGGTCACCCTGGGGTATGAAAACAACGAAACGGAAACCTTTTTAATCTTTGATACCGGCGCCGGCAGCATTGTCTTGCACGAAAACGTGGCCCGGCAATTGGGTATAGAGGGGGGCCCGGCCTCCGAGGGCGAAGGGGTGGGCGGCTTTAAAATCGCCACCCGAACGACCCGCCTGAGCTATGTGCAGGTGGGACCCCATAAAAAAAAGAACCTGAGGGCCGATATCATCAGCTATCAGGGAGAGGCCGACGCCGACTACAATGGTCTGCTGGGCATGAATTTTATCCGCGGACTCAAATACACCATCGATTTCGATGCGCAGGTGATTAAGTGGAACCCTTGAGAGTTCTCATCGCTGTTTTGATCACATGGCTGCCGGCGGCGTGCATGACCGGAGCCCAGACCGCACCGACAACCTCGCCCATAGCCCGGCAAAACCAAGAGTGGAGCACCTATCACAGCATCCGGAAAACCCTGGACCAAACCGGCCGCACCATGGATTACGACACCTTGATGCAGGTTCACCAGGCCATGGCCCAATCCCCGCACCCCATTGCGCAAATGGATCAACTGCTCGGCCGGCTCATCCAAAAACGCAACGCCGACCCCCGCATCGACCAGATGATCCTGATCTTTGCCGCCCGCACCATAGGCGGCAGCCAACATCCAATTCCCAATGCGCAAGGGCTGTTTGAATCCATCTTACAGCAGGACGAACGGGTCAACCAATGGGTCATCTCTTTTGTGGCCGAGGCCATCGGGGATTACCCCTGGGATCTGCCCCGGGGAGACCGGCTGGTGGATTTCATGGAAACGAAACTGGCACAGCTCAGATCAAAAGATCGTTCCCGAAAAGAGAACTTCGGCTTCCATTTCCTGCCACCCCCCAAAAGCGATTTCATCTGCGCCTATATCAACGGCATTGAGGAACAATCCGTCCGCCAGCAGGAGAGAAACCGCTACTACATGCTGATCAAAAGCAACTTGACGGAAAAAGAGATTGAACCCGCATTAAAATATCTGCAGGCCCGCGGCGCACCGGGCAGCGGCGAAAAATGCCCCTATCTCATGGCGTGCCTGATGCGTTACCGCCACCAGATGCCATTTGAGCGGCAAGTTGGACCTTGACCCAAGCGGCATGCCACCTGCTATTCGTTTTCTGCTGCAGGCGTGCCGACCGGCGGCGTGGCCTTCTGCGGTACTGCGGTATCCCGGCCTGTCAGCCGGCCGGCCGCCCGCCCGTCCACACTGCGCAGATGAAGATCCCGCTGGGGAAAGGGGATTTCCACCCCTTCGGCCCGGAAGCGCCGGTCGATCTCGCAAATCAATTCGCTCTGAATGATGCGCCGCTCATTGAAATCGTCAATCCACACCCGCAACTGGAAATCCAGGGCGCTATCCCCGAAATTCAGAAAAAGAACCATGGGCTGCGGGTCTTTCTGCACCCTGGGGTTTTGGTCGGCCACCGCCATAAGCACCCGCATCACCGTTTCCACATCAGAGCCATAGGCCACACCCACTGGAATGATAAGACGAACACTGCGGTCTCCCAGGGTCCAGTTGACCACCTGACTGGCGATGAGATCGCCGTTGGGCACCACGATTTCCGCCCGGTCAAAGGTCTGGATGGTGGTGGCCCGCAGTCCCAGATTGAGCACCCGGCCCTGCTGCCCGTCAGTGAGCTGAATCACATCCCCCACCTTGATGGGGCGCTCGAAGAGCAGGATCAGACCGCAAACGAAATTATTGACGATGGTTTGCATACCGAAGCCGATGCCCACACCCAGGGCGCTACCGATGATGGTGACATTTTTCAGTTCGAAACCCAGAGCGGAGAGGGCGATGATAAACCCCACCAGCACCAGGGCATAATGAACCAGGCGGGCAATGGAAATCCGGGCGCCGGTATCCATCTGGCGACTGCTGAGCACATTTTCCATAAGCAGGCTTCGCAGCCCCCAGGAAAGAACAAAGGCCCCGTAAAGAATGGCGGACGCCGCCAGCATGAGTCCCACCGTGATTTTCTGCCCGCCGACCGTAACGCCGAAGGTCAAGAAAATCTGAAAAACCTCCACGGGAATGGCATACAACTTCCAGGCAACCAGCAAATTGGCCGCCACATATGTCGCAATAAGGACGTTGCCCACCAGGATGGCCCGGGCCAGAATAGCATTGGCATTGTTTCGAAAAAAAGGAGCGTTTTCCATGGGAAGCGACTCGGCCGCCAGTTCCAGGGCCACCCGGGAGAGCCGGATCATGGCCCACCCCATGAGCAAAAATACCGCCGTGCGGATGGCCCCATCCATCAACTGGACGGAAAACCCGCCCAGCCCGATAAAATCCGCCCCGGCAATGACCCCGAACACCAGCACCACCAATCTGAGCAGCCACACCCGCCAGGCCGGCTTGCCGGCGGCCGTTTCTTTTTTGATGCGCCAGCCATAATAAGCCACACCCGCCGCGGTCCAGACCAGAATAAAGAGACGC
>JBFFHG010000625.1:0-3349 GCA_041557055.1 Desulfosarcinaceae bacterium | reverse complement strand
GGTTGATCGAGCCGGTCTCCACAATGGCGTCCAGTAAATCCATGCGCCCTTCCGCCATGACAATACGATTGTCACCATCTACGATCCACTGGGATGATTTGAGTTTCAGACCCATTATACGCGCCTCTATGTTTCCGCCACCACTTCCAATATTGTGTCAAAATCGCTCATCAGCCTTTAGCATAAAATGCAATTGCCGAACATTCACAGCATGTTTGCCATCAATCTTCATTTGATGCAAGCCCCATATCAAACGGCTTCAATTCTTACCGGACAAACAGTGTCGGCTGATGGCAAGCCGGCTGTTGCCGGTTTATTATCAAAGGAAACTCAGTGATCGGCTTTCAGAAGTTTTTTTTGGCCTTTTGTTATGTTAAAATTGCCATAAGTAAAAAAGGGGCCCGGTATTGTACGGGCCAAGCGGTTTACAGCCAACACCACGAAAAAAATATTTGCAAGGATAAGGATATGCAACTGAATCAACACTTAAAAGAAGCCATGGCCGCCCGGGCCCGGCAGACCAGAATCGATCACATCTGTCTCGGACTCGGCTACACCGGAGTCTCCCTGAATGACGGCGGCATCGGCATCGCCTACACCTATTTCAATAATAAGACCGGATGCACCCTGATGCGCAACTATCAGGATTTTGAGGGCCGGCCGGCCACGGATCTGCTGGCCCTCATCGAAAGCCGGGAACCTCTTGAACGCAGCATGGCCCTGTCCCTGATCAATGCCCTGAACCATCCCCAGGTCAAACATCTGCCGCCCGACAAAAACAATGATGTGCTTTTAGAGACCCTGGGAATCGGCCCGTCGAGCAGAGTGGCCATGGTGGGATTCTTCAAACCCATGATGGGGTTGCTGGAATCCAAAGGGGCCGCCGTGGAGGTGATCGACGAGTTTCGCGGGATGGGGGATAAAAAGCAGTTCTACGCCCATCTATCGGACTGGGCCGATGCCGCCCTGGTCACCTCCACCGCCATTTTAAATAACACCCTTGAAGATATTCTGGAACATGTGGGCCCGGGGGTCAAAACCGCCCTGCTGGGCCCCAGCACGCCCATGGTGGCCCAATCGTTTTCGCACTGGCCGGTCATCAAAGCCCTGGCCGGAAGCGTACCGCTGGAAACGGCCGCCGTGCTCAAAACGGTGCGCCACGGACTGGGAACCCCCTACCTGCATCGGTACTGCAACAAGGTCACCCTGACTCTATAATCAAGGATAACAAAAATGATTAAGGGAAAAATCATCGCTGTCTCCATCAGCGACCGCAAGGGCGAAAAAAAACATAACGTCCCGGAGGCCACGTTGACGCCGGACCACGGCCTGGACACGGATGCCCACGCCGGCGACTGGCACCGGCAGGTCAGCCTGCTGGATATGCAAAGCATCGCCCGCATTCGTGAAAAGGGGTTGGCGGTGGAACCGGGCAACTTTGCCGAAAACATCACCACCGAAGGTATCCGGCTCTGGGAGCTGCCCGTGGGAACCCGGATGCAACTGGGTGACAAGGTTGTCGTGGAGGTGACCCAGATCGGCAAAGAGTGCCACAACCGTTGCGCCATCTTCCACCAGGTCGGCGATTGCGTCATGCCCAGGGAGGGCATATTTGCAAAAGTACTTCAAAAAGGCATCATAAAACCCGGAGATACAATTGCGGTTCCGGATAAGTAGAATAAATCCGGCTTTAAGCCCTAATAAGGGCGGATGCCCGTTTATTCTTTTCTCCGATAGATCCCAAAAGAACAGGCGGCAGGCCATCACTTAAAACTTATTCTTTTTGCATAACGATTCCAATGTTTGATGAGAATATACGGGCCATTGAAACCATGAAGCAACTCACCGACCACCATGACCGCACCATCGACTATCTGCGGATTTCGATTACCGATCACTGCAATCTTCAATGCCAATATTGCGTGCCTTTTGCCGGACGGGGCAAGCTGCCCATGGCCGACATTCTCACCTATGAAGAGATTTTCACCATCGCCGAAGCCGCCGTGGCCAACGGCGTCACAAAAATTCGACTCACCGGAGGCGAACCCTTGATGCGCAAAAACATGATAGAATTTTGCCGCATGCTGACCGCCTTGCCCGGAATCACCGACCTGGCGCTGACCACCAACGGCATTTTACTGGAATCCATGGCGGCCGACTTGAAGGCCGCCGGCGTCAACAGGGTCAACATCAGTCTCGACACCCTCGACCGCCAACGTTACGCTGAAATTACCGGCAAAGACGCCCTTGACAGGGTTCTGCGGGGCATTGAAAAAGCAGCCGAGGTGGGTTTAACCCCTCTGAAAATCAACATGGTCCCCATGCGCGGCATTAACGACGATGAAATCGTGAATCTGGCCCGCTGGACCCTGAACGCGCCCTATGACATCCGTTACATCGAGCTGATGCCCACCAGCGGATGGGCCCGCAAACGGCACGAGCGGCTCTTCATCGGCATTGATGAGGTCCGCAAGCAGGTGGAGACGATTGGCGCCTTGGAGATGCTTTCCCATATCAATACCCGCGGGCCGGCCAGTTATGCCCGCCTGCCGGGGGCCAGGGGCCGCATCGGTTTTATCGCCGCCCTGAGCCGCCATTTTTGCATGACCTGCAATCGCTTGCGCCTGACCGCGGACGGCAAGCTGCGCACCTGCCTTTTTTCCGAAGAGGAGATCGATATCAGGGGACCGTTGCGCGCGGGAGCCCCGCAAGAGGCGTTGCAGCAGATTCTTCAAACCGCGGCAGCCGCCAAACCCAGGGGGCACACATTGAACAAGGAAAACGCCAAGCCCCTGTCGGGCCGCATCATGCAAGCCATCGGAGGATAGCGCCACCTGAAATTGGAATGGAAGAAAGCATACTGTCGATCTGCTGACAGCAACCTTTCGGCCCGCCCTTAAAAAAGCTGCAACCGCCGCCGGTAGACATCGATGACCCGGGCCGGATCGTCTGTGATCACCAAGTGCTCCTCGATCCAGGCAGGCGCCCGGGTCTGCCGCACCATGGTGGCAATTTGCTGCCGCATACCATCCCAGAAGCCTTTGTTGCCTTCGGTGTCGAACAGAATGATGGGCACCCGCTCCATAATGGAGAGTTTCATGTTGCACATGGTGATGCCCAACTCCTCCAGGGACCCCAGTCCGCCCACATTGAAAATCGGAAAGGAAGCGATTTCAAACCATTTCTGCCGGCTGTGGCGGCAGGTGGCCTGAAAGACCTGGCAGAAATCCACATCGGTGATCATGGGCTGATCCGTGATCTCCAGAAAATTGGCGCCCGAAAGAATGTCGCGCTCCCGGGCCAGGGTATTGGCCACCTCCATCACCCCGCTGCCGCCGCCGGTGACAAT
>JBFFHG010000624.1:0-3349 GCA_041557055.1 Desulfosarcinaceae bacterium | reverse complement strand
TGCCGATATCACCCATCTGCCTTTTGGCGATAACACCTTTGATGCGGTTATCTGCTCGGAAGTTCTGGAACATATTCCCGGCCACCACACAGCCGTCCGGGAGAGCGTCCGGGTGCTCAAACCGGGATGCCACCTGGTGGTCAGCGTGCCGCGGCAATGGCCGGAAACCATCTGCTGGGCGCTGTGCGAACGATATCGAAATACGCCCGGCGGACACATCCGCATTTACAGCACCTCGAAGATAATCCGTTTGATTCAATCCTTCGGCCTTGAACTGTGGCGCACCCATTACGCCCACAGTCTCCACACCCCTTACTGGTGGCTCAAATGCCTGCTGGGCGTTGAGCGCCCCCATCTCTGGCCGGTTCCTGTCTATGAACGTTTTCTGACCTGGGATATGCTGCATAAACCCCGTCTGACCCGCCGGCTGGAACGCTGGCTCAACCCGGTGATGGGCAAAAGCGTTGTGCTCTATTTTCAAAAGCCCGGGAAAATCGCCGATTCGTCTAACCGTTTAACAAGACATTCAAAACCCCGCCATTCGATCATTCAACGCTCCGACCACACTTAAGTTTCCTGTCGCCCGGACCGATATGAAGTTATGAATCGGCCCAAAAACCCAATAAACAAGAATGAACAACAGATGTTATTACCATGTCTAAAATCCTGATCATCGATGACGATAGTGCGATCAACGATCTGTTGGCCAATGTGGTTGGCAGAATGGGCAATAGCGCCCAAAGCGCCGGCAGCGCCAAACAGGGACTGTCCAAAGCACGAAAGGGGCAATTCGACCTGGTGCTTTTGGATGTGGGCCTGCCAGACGGCGACGGCCTCACCATTCTGCCCCGGTTAAGGGAAATCCATCCGGCGCCGGAAGTGATCATCATCACCGGCGACGGCAATCCGGATGCTGCTGAACTTGCCATCAAAAACGGCGCCTGGGACTATTTGGTCAAGCCCAGTTCAGTGGAAAATATCAAGCTGACCATTCAGCGTGCGCTGACCTATCGAAATGAGAAATGCGCCAGTCCACGCCCCAAAGTGCTCAAGCGGGAGGATATCGTCGGCAATAGTGCGGGTTTGAACGCCGCCCTGGAGCGCATCGGCCAGGCAGCGGCAGTGGATTCCAACGTGCTCATTTACGGTGAAACCGGCACTGGCAAGGAGCTGTTTGCCCGGGCCATCCATGAAAACAGTTCCCGCCATCGGCACCCTTTTGTGGTGGTGGATTGTGCGTCCTTACCCGAGACACTGGTGGAAAGCGTCCTTTTCGGACATGCCAAAGGGGCCTTTACCGGAGCCGACAGGGATCGTTCGGGTTTGATCCGCCAGGCCCACGGCGGCACCCTGTTTCTGGACGAAGTCGGGGAGTTGCCGTTAAACCTGCAAAAAGCCTTTTTGAGGGTCATTCAGGAACGCTGCTTTCGACCGGTCAGCGGGCATCAGGAAGTTCAGGTCAATTTCCGGCTGATTGCCGCCACCAACAGGGACCTGGATACCATGGCCGATGCGGGATCATTTCGAAACGACCTGTTGTTCCGGCTTCGCGCATTCAGTATTGATGCACCGCCGTTAAGGCAGCGCAAAGGCGATATCCGGCGATTGACAGTGTACTGCGCAAACCGCCTGTGCGAGATCTACCACTCTGAAATCAAAGGGCTTTCAAATGATTTCCTGGATATTCTGGAGCAGTACGCCTGGCCGGGAAACGTGCGCGAACTGTTCAACGCCCTTGAAGAGGCCATTTCACTGGCCGGTGACGAACCCACCCTGCATATCCATCACCTGCCCATACGCCTGAGGGCCATGATCACACGCCACATGGTCAAAAAATGCGTGCCGCCAAAGGTGGAAAAAACTGACCTTGATCTGGATCTGCTTCACAGCGAGAACTTTCTCAACATCAATGCGTACCGCGACATCATGGAGCACCGATACCTGGAAAAGCTGAATCAACTGACGCGGGGAAACCGAAAAGAGGCCTGCCGCGTCTCCGGACTCTCCCGCACACGTCTCTTTGAACTGCTGAAAAAACACAGACTGGCCGACCGCCCCGCAAGCGACCGCACCGGGTACCCATCGGCCGTCCAGATTGCTTGAAAAAAATGCACGGATGAAAGTTTCCGCACGCCTGTCCATGGACGCCAACCTGAAAAAATGAGGATGCCGCAGTGTAAAAATTCTCACGCGGGTTTGCCGGCTTGAACCCTGAATTTGTTTTAATGTTCCGCATAGGGAACACCTGCGCCACGATCCTGAACATTTGCCGCCATACTCTTTTCCAGGGGAACGCCGGCAGGTTCCCGGAAAAATAATGCCACAAAAACATTGGCGGCATCGCTATAGTTTTTTTTACCGTGGAGGAGAGCGGGTGAATAAATAAAAATATAGTATTATTAAATAGTTAAGCAACAATTCCCGGCAACACAGGTACTTTTGGCAATGATGCCGGATCTTCTGAAATGCCCGCAATATGAGCGGGTTAATAAAAAAATGAGCCCCGGCCAAGGCAATGGCACAGCCGTTGCTGATTATTTGACCGGCCTCAAAAACAAGCTTTTCGCTAACCTAAAAGGATTCTGGACATGCAATTGATAATCTACGCTTCTCCCCTTAATGTGGTCGGCCGGAACTTGGCAAAAAAATTCCTATCCTTGAATGCAAAAATTCAAAGCACCTGTTTCACATCCCTGCAGGCTTTGGATGCGTATTTGCGGCATCCTCTGGGCGTCTCGCCGATCTGCGTTCTGATCCCGTCAGATGGCGGCGAACTGGCCGCCTTGATCGGCATTCGGCACCTGCTGCGCGATATGCGCATCATTCTCGTTCTTCCCCCCAATCAAGATCCGCAAATCTCCCCTGCCAGCGCCCATATGCTGCGGCCGCGCTTCATCAGCTACGCCGATGGTGATATGTCGGATGTAACCGCCGTCCTTTATAAAATGTTAGGAAATCACAGCGCCAATCCCATCCAGGCGGTTCAGTGAAATCGCATAGCGGTTCGGGTCAAGCCTATTTTTTTCTATATTGGGTTTGATGGAATCCGCTGCAGCACACCCAAGCTGCCGGTCATGGGCAGGGCATGGAATCGTCCCGAAGAGAGGGCTTTTTGATATATTTCATAGGGGGCCCGGCCGCCGTCGGCCGGATCAGGGTAAATGTCGTGAAAGATGAGATAGCCGTCGGGCAGAATGTGGGGATGCCATCCCAAATAGTCTTTCAATACGGTATCATAGGCATGACCGCCATCGATAAAAACCAGACTCAGGGGGGTGGCCCAGTGGCGGGCGGCAGTCTCGGACCGGGTCACCATGGGCACAATGGTCTGTTCAAGAGCGGCCCGCTG
>JBFFHG010000623.1:0-3350 GCA_041557055.1 Desulfosarcinaceae bacterium | reverse complement strand
TACGATCCACGGTCTTGGCCGCGCTGGTGGTGTGCAAGGTGGAAAAAACCAGGTGCCCGGTGGAGGCCGCTTCGATGGCCAGGCTCATGGTTGTCAGATCGCGCATTTCGCCCACCAGAATGATATCGGGGTCCTCGCGCAGCGCGCCGCGCAGCGACGCTGCAAAAGATTTGGTATGGAGGCCCACTTCACGCTGATTGACCAGACAGCCCCGACTTTTGTGCACGAATTCGATGGGGTCTTCGATGGTGATGATATGGTCGGCGCGCATGCGATTGGCTTCATCGATAATTGCAGCCAGGGTGGTTGATTTACCGCTGCCGGTGGGGCCGGTCACGATCACCAGCCCTCGCGGCAAAGTTGCCAGTTTGGCCATTACCGGCGGCAGGCCCAGTTGCTCGCAGGTCATGATGCTGCTGGGAATCTCCCTGAAAACAGCTCCCACGCCATTTTTCTGCATGAAGAAATTGGCGCGGTAGCGGGCAAGACCCGGAATTTCATAGCCAAAATCCACATCACCGGTCTCTTCAAACATTTTGATTTTATCTTCGGCCGCTATCTCGTAAAGCATGGCCCGCAACTCATCATTGTCAAGAACCTTGTACTTGACCCGCTCAATGTCACCGTGAATTCGCAAGGCCGGGGGCTGGCCGGCCATCAGATGAAGATCCGAAGCATTCTGTTCATGCATGAGTTTGAAAAAGGCGTCAATTTTGGCCATCGGCAACTCCCTGAAAGTCTATGGTTGAATCAATTTAACAAGGGGGGGGGAGACAACATTGCAGCACGACTATCCCCTGACAACATATTATCGGCCCAATCCCCGGGGGGTTTAATTTAAAAAGTGCTGGCGGGTTGTTTTAGCACGGCCACTTTGTCGTCCGATGCATCCATGGCCTCCATGCTCTCCTTTCCGATTTCAAGCAACTTGGTATGGGCCTCGATGACGGACCGGATTTGAACCTCGATCTGCATGCGCTGCCTCTTGAGTTCGGCGATATCTTCATGAAGTTGCGAAAGACGGTTGTGGGCACGATTGAGAATTTTTTCAGCTTTGACCTCGGCATCGGCAATAATCACCTCCGCTGAATTGCGCGCATTCTCCTTCATTTGCTCAAGCACTTTTTGGGAATTGAGCATGGCCCGCTTGAATGTCTCCTCCCGCTCTTTATAACCCTGGGTCTCGAGTTTAAGACGCCGGATCTCTTCGCGAAGGTTCTTGTTGTCGCTCTGCAGCGCATTGAAAGCCTCGGCCATATTTTCGAGAAAACGATCCACTTCGCGAATATCAAACCCACGAAATCGAACCCGGAATTGTTGTTGCTGGATATCAAGAGGGGTGAGGTTCATGGCAATATCCTCATTAGAATTATCTACCTCAGAAAAACGGCGCTAAACCTTTCAATGCTCGGCACCAGCCAGCTGTTTAAAAACATGATGGCCAGAAAAACAACGATTGGCGAAAAGTCGATACCGGCATAGGATACCGGCAACTTACGCCGAATAGGATAGAGAACAGGTTCGGTCACATTGTGAATAAACCTGACAATGGGGTTGTAAGGATCAGGGTTTACCCAGGACAACACGGCACGCGCCACGATGATCCAGAGGTAAAGCGTCAGGACCGTGCCGATGACTTTGGCCATCGCAATTAAAAAATAGCCGATAAAGAACATATTCCGATTTAACCTGCCATGATTCTTTAATATTCGATATGGGACGGCAGCGTCTTTGCCAGGGCGTGCGGATCTCATATCATCTGCGTTCAGGGCCAAGAATAAGGCTATTGGGTTGAATAAGTCAAGGTTTTTCGTGGGTTGCGACGGTTCGGCACCAACACGTGGCCAGCGAATGGTTTCTGCCCGACCCTTTAGGTTCGCTGAATTTAAATTGTTTTTTTAAATTTGGCATTTTTTTCAGGGAATCTTTCATTGCCGTTGTCGCTGACTTCTCCGAGATATGCAATCGCCCTGGGACAGGTGGTGATTTCTCTTGACAATTGAGGTTCAAGCTTTAAAGTACCCGCGTGTCGCTTCGGATTATTCGAGGCGCTTATTTCCGAAAAGGGAGATGCACGGACCATGATCAAAGAGAAAACCATCGGCTTTATCGGTGCCGGCAACATGGCCGAAACCCTGCTCAGCGGATTGATCAGCGCCAACCAATCCAAACCCGGGCAGATCATCTGCTCCGACGTGCGCTCCAAACGGCTGGACCAGCTCAAAGAGCGCTACGGCATTAGCACCACTGTCGACAACAAAACAGTGATTCACGATTCTGAAATCATCATCTATGCGGTCAAGCCTCAAATCATGGCCGAGGTCATCAAGGAGACCGCCGACGCTCTGGATATATCCAAGTTGGTCATCTCCATTGCAGCCGGCGTGCCGCTAGACGCCATTGAATCCCTGATCAAAAAGGATCTGCGTTTAATCCGCGCCATGCCCAACCTGTGTGTGGCGGTCAAAGAGGGAGCCACCGCCATCGCCGCCGGCAAGCATGCCGGGCAGGAGGATATCGATCAGGCCATGGCGATATTCAACTTGGTGGGGCGCTGTGTCTTTCTTAAAGAGAATTATCTGCTGGACGCCGTTACCGGCTTGAGCGGCAGCGGTCCGGCCTATATCTTCATGATCGTGGATGCCATGGCTGACGCCGGCGTCAAAATGGGCCTCTCCCGTGCGGAGGCCCAGGAGCTGTCTTCCCAAACCGTTTTGGGCGCAGCAAAAATGCTGCTGGAGACCAACCTGCATCCTGCCGAGCTCAAAGACATGGTTACCTCTCCGGGCGGCACAGCCATTGCCGGTCTCCACACCCTGGAAAAGGGCGGTCTGCGCACCACCCTGATCAACGCGGTGGAGGCCGCCACCCTGCGCTCCAAGGAACTGGGGGAGATGATGATCCAGAGGTTCAACGGCAAATAGCGACAGGCCGCCTTTCTGGAATGAAATTTGAATTAACCAGTGCCCATCCAGAAATAGGCAAATTGGGTCGAGATCAAGGCCTGCGAAAAATTTTACCGCAGGCATATGGTTGATATTCCGAGGATAAAATTTTGAACACAACACGGATATCGGGCAAATTGGCCATTTATGGCTGGACACCAACCATCAACAACTGATTATTGTTTTTTAACATGCCGACAGACTCGAAATTTTCCAAAAGCGCCGTATATTACACCACCGGCCGCCTCTTATTGGGAGTAATATTTGTATGGGCCAGTTGGGATAAGATCCTTCATCCGGACGCCTTTGCCCAGGTCATCGCCAACTATCAAATTGTGTCGATTGATACGGCCAACCTGGCCGCCCTGATTCTGCCCTGGATCGAACTGGTCTGCGGTGCCGGCC
>JBFFHG010000622.1:0-3350 GCA_041557055.1 Desulfosarcinaceae bacterium | reverse complement strand
TGGCCAGCTCCATGATCCCCTTTTTGATCCCCTGCAACTCGTCCCCGGCGCCGGTCAGCATGAGCAGAAGGAAGAAATCAACCATGGAGCGCACGGTCACTTCGCTCTGGCCCACGCCCACGGTTTCCACCAGGATCACATCAAAGCCGGCTGCCTCGCACACCAGCATGGTCTCGCGGGTTTTTCGCGCTACGCCCCCCAAGGTGCCGCCGGCCGGCGAGGGGCGGATGAAACAGCGCTCATCCCGGCACAGTTTTTCCATGCGGGTTTTGTCGCCCAGAATGCTGCCGCCGGAAATACTGCTGCTCGGATCAACGGTCAATACCGCGACTTTGTGCCCCTCGCCGGTCAGGTAGCAGCCCAGGGCTTCGATAAAGGTGCTTTTGCCCACTCCGGGCACGCCGGTGATACCGATGCGGATCGAATTGCCGGTGCTAGGCAGAAGTGTTTTTAGCAATTTCTGGGCTTTGTCCACATGCCGCGCCGCATTGCTCTCCATCAAGGTGATGGCGCGGGCGAGGGTCACGCGATGGCCGTTCAGCACGCCTTCGGCATATTGTTCCGGCGTCAGTTTGGGGCGCCGATGGGTTTTCTTCGGCGTCCTGCCGCCTGTTCCCGCGTAAGCGCAGATCCCGTCATGACCGCCTTCCACCCCCTCCATGACCCGGCTGGCAAACCCTTTGCCACCGCCTTTGGGGGCCCATTCGGGCAGTTTGTCGGTTGTCATATTCGCCTTATCCTTGTTGTTCTGACAGGTATGCTCTGGTGCTTGATTTTTTGTTGACACGATTGCCCCTTTCTGGATTTGGGGATCGGCAGGGAATGCTGGTCTCAAGTATTCGTTTGCAACGCATATGAAGTGCTGTCAGGTCCGTTTTCAACGCTGTCCGGCCGGCACGCGTCCGTATGCCTCATCATCGTGCCGGATCGCTCCACTGCCATCCCATTGGTTTTACTCTTGCAACCGGAGATTCAATTCCTCCAGCACCTTTTGGGCGGCCACCGGAATCACCGTGCCGGGGCCGAAAATGCAGGCGGCCCCGTGTTCTCTCAGAAAATCATAGTCAGGGGCCGGGATCACACCGCCGATGATGCACATGATATCCCCCCGGCCGCGCTTTTCAAGCGCCTCAACCAGGGCCGGTAACAGGGTCTTGTGACCGGCGGCCAGTGAGCTGAATCCCACGATGTGCACGTCGTTTTCCACTGCCAGCTGGGCGGCTTCCACCGGTGTTTGAAACATGGGACCGATATCCACGTCAAAGCCCATGTCGGCAAACGCGGTGGCGATCACCTTGGCGCCCCGGTCATGGCCATCCTGCCCCATTTTGGCCACCAGGATTCGCGGGCGCCGGCCTTCGCGGTCTTCGAACGCCTGTGTCATTTGCACCACGTGTTTAAATTCTTCCCTTTCGCTGAATTCAGCCTTGTACACCCCGGAGATGGATCGTGTGACTGCCTTATGCCTTCCCCAGACCTTCTCCAGCGCATAGGAGATTTCGCCCAGAGAGGCCCTGGCCCTGGCCGCTTCGATGGAGAGGGCCAGCAGGTTGCCCCGGCCGGTTTGCGCACATTGGGTCAGGGCATCGAGGGTTTGCTGGCATTTGTAGGTATCACGCGCCTGCTTCAAGTTTTTCAGCCGTTCCAACTGGGCTTGACGCACCGCGGTGTTATCGACCTCCAGGGTTTCGATGGCCTCTTCCTTTTCCAGGTTGTAAGTGTTGACGCCGATAATTTTCTCCCGGCCGCTGTCGATATTGGCCTGACGCCGGGCCGCGGCCTCCTCGATGCGCATTTTGGGCAGGCCGGTTTCGATGGCTTTGGCCATGCCGCCCAGTGCCTCGACCTCCTGGATGTGGTCCCATGCCCGTTTCATGATGGCGTTGGTCAGGGCTTCCACATAAAACGACCCGCCCCAGGGGTCGGCCGGCCGCAGGATGTTGGTTTCGTCCTGCAGGTAGAGTTGGGTGTTGCGGGCGATGCGGGCGGAAAAATCGGTGGGCAGGGCGATGGCCTCGTCCAGAGAGTTGGTGTGCATCGACTGGGTGTGGCCCAGGGCCGCGGCCATGGCCTCAATGCAGGTGCGGACCACATTGTTGTATGGATCGCCTTCGGTCAGGCTCCAGCCGGAGGTCTGACTGTGGGTGCGCAACGCCAGGGACTTGGGATTTTTGGGATTGAACTTGTGGATGATTTTGGCCCAGATGACGCGGGCGGCCCGCATTTTGGCGATTTCCATGAAATAATTCATCCCCTGCCCCCAGAAAAAGGACAGGCGGGGGGCGAATTTGTCGATCTGAAGGCCGGCGGCGGTACCGCAGCGCAGGTATTCCAGTCCGTCGGCCAGGGTGTAAGCCATCTCAATGTCCGAGGACGCTCCGGCTTCTTCCATGTGATACCCGGAGATGCTGATGCTGTTGAACTTGGGCATATGCTCGGAGGTGTGGGCGAAAATGTCCGAGATGATCCGCATGGAGGGCTCGGGCGGGTAAATGTAGGTGTTGCGCACCATGTACTCTTTGAGGATGTCGTTCTGGATCGTGCCGCCAAGCTGCTCCTGATCAACACCCTGCTCCTCGGCCGCCACGATATAGAACGCCATGACCGGGAGCACTGCGCCGTTCATGGTCATGGAGACGGTCATCTGATCCAGGGGAATGCCGTCGAACAGAATATTCATATCGAGAATCGAATCGACCGCAACGCCGGCCTTGCCAACGTCGCCCATCACCCGTTCGTGATCCGAATCATACCCCCGGTGGGTGGCCAGGTCAAAGGCGATGGAAAGGCCTTTCTGGCCGGCGGCCAGGTTCCGGCGGTAGAAGGCGTTGCTCTCTTCGGCTGTGGAAAAACCGGCATACTGGCGCACGGTCCAGGGCCGTTGCACGAACATGGTGGCATACGGCCCGCGCAGATAGGGCGGTATGCCGGCCACATAATCAAGGTGGTCGATACCGTGGTAAGCCGCCTTTGTATAGAGCGGCTTTACATCGATCTGTTCGTTGGTGTTCCAGACCAGGTCCTCAGGCGTGTGCCCGGTTTCGGTCTTTACTTTGTCGGCCCAGGCATCATAGCTCACGGGCGGGGCGCTCACGCTGAAGTCGATCTGGGTAAAATCCGGTCTTTTCATTTGCTCACCCCCTTGGGCTGCAGCAGGTGCTGTTGAAGTTTTTCCAGGATGGCCAGGGCATTGGCGCGAAGATGAATAAACTCATCCACACCGGCTTGCCTGAATGTCTCCACGTAATTCGGTGAATATCCGGCCACAAGGATGAACATATCCGGATCGGCGGCCTTGATTTTTCTGGTTATGGGTTGCACCGTTTCCAGGTAATCCTCATCCGTACCGC
>JBFFHG010000621.1:0-3352 GCA_041557055.1 Desulfosarcinaceae bacterium | reverse complement strand
GGAGCAACAGCGGCTGTGTGCGCCACAGCCTGCAATGAAAGGAGTTGTTATGGATTTTACTCAAAAAGCCAGAATCCGCATCGAACACTGGATGCATCACAATGTGGACCACCTGCATGATTACGAAACTTTTGCCCGTGAACTTGAAGCCGCCGGCAAAAACGAGAGTGCACGGCATATCCGCGAAATGGGTGAATTGCTGACCCAAAGCAACAACCATTTGAAAACAGCACTTCACTATTTGGATCAGGAACAGTAAATGCCTTCAAACGTTTCCTTTTTTGATCGCCGTGCGGAGAACTGGGAAAGCGATTGCTATCCGCACGCAGTTCGGGCGCGGCTCTGCGCGTTGATTCCGGAATTCGGTGTTAAAAACGGCGAATGTCTGCTTGATGTCGGCACAGGACCGGGGGTGTTGATTCCCTACCTGTGCAGACAGGTCGGCCGGTCCGGCCGGGTATGCGCTTTGGATCTCTCCTTTGAAATGGCCCGGCAGGCAAAGAGAAAAGGGCGTTCAAGGCGTGATTTGGTCATCCGGTCCGATGTTCACGGCCTTCCTTTCAAGGCCGGGTACTTTGACCGGGTGATCTGTTTTGCCGCCTTTCCCCATTTTTCAGGGCCGATCCAAGCCTTAACGGAAATGGCCCGGGTGCTGTGCACCGGCGGCACTCTGATCATCGCCCATCTTATGAGCCGCAGCGAGTTGGCTGCCCATCATGGCTCAAATTCGGCCGTGGCCGCCGATGTGCTGCCGGAAGATACGAAAATGGCCCGATTTTTTGAGCAGGCCGGCTTGTTTCTGCTCGGCATTGTCGATGAAACGGGGTGTTATTTGGCAAAAGGTATCAAATAACTCATACAATCCACCAGTTCACTCCACTGCCATCTCAAAGGGCTCCAGTGGCAGTTTAAGGGGTGAGTTATCGTGTACGGCGGCTTGGCCGTCAGGCATGGCGCCGTGTAGGTAGGCCAGGCGAAGCGCTCCGGGGAGCGCTTGATTCAGATGGATGCGAATGGTGGACGGGCCCGCGCGCATGACCTGCGCCAGGACGATGGGGGGCTCGTCCGGGCCAATGATCTGAAAGCCGGTGATGCCTGTTTGTGGTTCAATATCGTTGCCGCCCCTGTGAATCAGATGCACATTGATGGTGTTGTCGCTTACCCTTTGGACCCGGACCGCGGCGGGGCCGCGATGGTAATTGGTTTTACCCAACAGATAGAGGACGGTCTGGGCCACGCGGCATCCCAGGCGGGTATAGGCTTCAGGGGTTAAATGCTGGCGTCCCTGGTTTTGCAGGTCCATGGTGACGGCGGCCGGATAGCAATCGTCTATCTCCCGGGTGACGGCTCTCAAGGCGTTGCGAATGGCTTGATGGGGACCGTCCTGGCCAACCGGGCGTTTGGGCATGCCCACCACCAGAAAGGGGAGGTGGGCCATGCGGGAGCCGTTGATGATATCGTGACGAACCTGCCGGGTGATAAAATCGTTCAGGGTGTTGCGATATTGGTTTTCAGTGATGGTCTTGCGGGCGGCGTCAGCCTCACCCTGCATCCAGATCACATACTCCAGCGCACCGCCGGCTGCGGTTACGCCTTGAAGGAATTTGTTGTAGATGCTGTCGGGCCCACGGTCGGCCCAATACCCGGTTCCCCAATCGGCTTCGCGCCGTAAACCCGAACCATTGACGGCATAATCCAGGAGCCCGACGGGAATTTGCAACTGCTCAACGAGCCGATCGCCGAAGGCGGCGGCACCGTTGCCCAGGTTTTCGATGTTTTCCCACTTGCCGTTGCGGTGAACGCTGATCAGTTTATGGACCTCCATGTCGCTGCCGGTGACAAACCATTCCTTCATATTGGATTGGCCGATACAGGCCGCCAGAAGCCCCACGGCCCAGGGATTCCGGCCTTTGGCCATGACATCGTGGCGATGTGAAAAGCGTACCTCCAGGCGATACCAGCCACCCTGGGGCACGCCGGCAATGACCCCCATGAAGATGCCGTTGTCCGGCGCGCCGTCCACCACGGTCCAGGGCACGATCACCTCCCGGGTGTCGTACCGCACGACCTGGGCTTCGATGGCTTTGAGCTTTCCCTGATAGGCGCCGGAAACGGTGATGTCGCAGGTGGTGCCGCGGCGTTGGAAAATGCGGCGGGCCTCAAAATCGTTGAGGGTGATGGCCGGGTCAACGACGATAGCCCGCGCCGGTGGGGTTTGCGGGGGTGGTTCGGCGGCAACAGCCGGTGTCTCCTCTTTTTCTTCAGAAACGGTCGGCTGTACTATTTTATAGGTTTCGGGCGGGATTTCGGCTTTTTTGCTGAAGCTGAGCAGCACTGCTTTGTGAAGCTCGAAAATACCGGCGGTGCTGCCGGCGTTGATTCGCAGGCGTACGGAAGGTCTCCGGGGCAGCGGCAGGTAGAGGCGGCCGGGATTTGTGCGCAGGGTTCGACTGCCGCCGGGATCGGATTGGTCTTGCAGGCTCCAGATGAGGGTGTCGGCATGGGGCGGCTTCAAGTCCAGTGTCAATACCCTCAGTGTTTGATCGTCCGAACCCGGCAGTTCCGGAAGGCTGAAAAATGCGCCGGCACCCAAGGATTTAATACGCAGTCGGTCCGCCTCAAGATCAAGGGAAATCGCTTTTTCTGCACTGACGGCCGTCAGGGGAATCTCCTTCTTGGCAGTGGCGGCCTTATCAACGGCCAGCATGCGGCATAACTTGTCCATGTCCAGTTGCAGATCGGCCAACTGGGGCTCTGTAACAAGGGCCAAAATGGTTTCATAAGCGGCCAGATTTTCATGATGGTTGGCAGAGGGCAGGGTGGTGCTGTCAATCAGATCGATGCGGTCAAAACCTGGCATGAGGTGGGGCAGAAGATGGGGCAGAACCGGTCCGCCGTAAACCACCGCGGCCGATAATTGTTTGTCGGCGCTCATGGGATGCCCGTCAAGGCGGCCGGTTGTGTCGAGCTGCATGACTTGAGCGGTTAAATCATCATCCCTGCTGTCGGGGGCAGGGCTGCTTTGAAAGATGTTTGCCATCAGGGTCCGGGCGGCCACGGCTGCGCCGTCAGCGTTCCAATAGGTGGCGGTGGGGCCGTAGAGCAGATCGATGGTGTTCCGGGCTCGCCGCAATTCTTCATCAAGGCGCACAAAACCGTTGATGGGCCGACGCCCGTGCTCTGCCAGCAGCAGATCGTAAGTGCTCTGACCGCAGCCCGATGTGCGGGGTACGGCGCCCACAAATTCGGGATAGATGGTGGCTTTATTGGGGGCCACGCTGAAGATGAAGCGCCGGCCGGAAAGTTCGGCCATGCGGGCGAGGGCGTCAATATCCCGGGCCAGTTGCCGAAT
>JBFFHG010000620.1:0-3367 GCA_041557055.1 Desulfosarcinaceae bacterium | reverse complement strand
TGTCTCGTCTGGCTACGCTATCCGCTGTCGCTCTGCTCGCTTCCCTCTTGGCCGCCACGCCCGATCCGGTCCGTCCCGATCCCGAGAGCCCGCGCCCCATCGAAGCTGTCGATACGGTCTTCATCGAAGACCTGACCTGGATGGAGGTCCGCGATGCGATGCGCGGTGGAAAGGATACCGTCATCGTTGCCACGGGCGGAGTTGAACAGAACGGTCCGTACCTGGTGACCGGCAAGCACAACGTCGTCTTGCGAGGCACGACCGAGGCCATCGCACGCAAGTTGGGCATCAGCCGTACCACCGTGAAAAAATACCTGATAAATCCCGAACCGGCATTTGCACCGGCGGCCGGCCGAAAACGAAAGAGCCAACTCGACCCTTTTGCCGATAACATTGAAGCCTGGCTCAACGAAGACCCCTTCTACAGCGCCGCATGGATCTATGACCGGCTGCGCCCCATGGGGTTTTGCGGCAGCTACGAGATCGTCAAGCGCAAGGTCGGCATTCTGAAGAATCAGCGCCAGGCGGTGGCCTACATGCGCTTTGAGACCGAACCGGGTTACCAGGCCCAGGTAGACTTTGGCGAGTTTCAAATCGCCCACGCCGACGGGCGTATTGAAAAACTGTATCTGTTCGCCATGATCCTGGGCTATTCGCGCAGGATCTATGCCCAGTTCATTGAGCGCTGCGATCTGCCCACCTTTTTGGACTGCCACATCAACGCCTTTGTCCATTTTGGCGGCGTGCCGGCCCAGATCCTGTATGACCGCATGAAAAACGTCTACATCGGCAAACTGGCCGGAAAGACCCGGTTCAACGACACCCTGGTCGGATTTGCCCTGCACTACGGTTTTGAACCCCAGGTGGCACCGGCTTATGCGGCCTGGGTCAAAGGCAAGATCGAGCGGCCCTTTTCATTTATCCGCGAAGGCTTCTGGCGCGGCTACAGCCACCTGTGCCTCGATACGGCCAATCGGGACCTTGGCGGCTGGCTTACCCAAAAAGACCAACGTGTGCACGGCACCACCCACGAGGTGGTGGCAACACGTTTTGAGCGCGAACAGCCGCATTTAAAATCACTGCCGCCACAACCGTTTGACACCTCCTACCGGGTCTATCGCAAAGTGGCCAAAGACTGCACCGTGCGCTTTGAAGGCAACAGTTTTGTCGTGCCTCATACCCTGGTGGGAAGACAAATCATCTTGCGGGTTAAAGAAAACACCATGCGCATCTTTGACGACGACCGCCTGGTTGTCACCTACACGATCCCTGCAACAAGGGGCAACCTTGTCCAGGACAAACGCTTCTATCAAGCCTTGCAACATGACCGGGAAATGAACAAACGCAAATACGGTAATGGCGCTCGGGGCAAGGGCCGGGCAAAACGTACCATCAGCCCGAGCAAACCGCTGTATGACATGGATGTGTTTATCCGTCCGGTATGCGAGTATGACCGACTCATCGGCGAGGTGAACCCATGACCGACACCCTTGTCATGCAGCGTATTGAATCGAATCTGATCCGCCTGCGCCTTGGCCGAATCATTCAAATCCTAGATCAGGTGATCAAGTCCGCCGATCGAAAAAGCAAAAGTTACCTTAGCTTTTTGGACGAACTGCTGGAAGAAGAAGTTGCCGCCAAGGAACAGCGCCGGGTCGAAACGGCCTTGAAGATCTCCGGGCTGCCGTTCATCAAAAGCATCGATGAGTTCGATTTTACCTTCCAGCCCAAACTGGATCGCCAGAAAGTCATGTCGCTTTTTGATCTGACCTTTATTGGCCAAAAAGCCAATGTGATCTTTTTAGGCCCTCCGGGGGTGGGCAAGACCCATCTGGCCGTATCCCTTGCGCTAAAAGCATGCCAGGCGGGACTTTCCATTTATTTTACCACCATGGAGGATCTGATCGTAAAGCTGAAAAAGGATCATGAAGCCGGCCGTGCCGGCAAAGGCCGCAGCTATTATAAATCCTCTTTGGTCATTGTCGATGAGGTGGGCTATACGCCCATCGACCGTGAGCAGTGCAACCTGTTCTTTCGTTTTGTGGCCAACCGTTATGAAAAGGCCAGCACGTTGATCACATCCAACAAGGCCTTTTCCGATTGGGCCGAACTGTTCTGCGACCCGGTCATCGTCACGGCCATTCTGGATCGCCTGCTGCACCACAGCGTGGTGGTCAACATCAAAGGCAACAGCTACCGACTCAAGGCAAAGGAGACAACAAATGCCATAAATGACTGTCAGAAACTGAAGGCGTGTGGCCCAGTTTTGACGACCGAAAATGGTACACTTTTAAACGACCGTTGACATGGGCGGCGTTTCGGACTTTTTTCGGACTTTGGTAATTAAAAGTCCGAAACTCGAAAAGCTATATTTTAAGTATTATCTATTTTAAATTAGTAAGTTAGACAATGTGAACAAGAAATGGCTGGTTTCAAACCATCCGGCACATTTTCAATATTTCATGGAAGTGATTTCATTCTGACAATTCGGAAAGGCTGTAAGTGCGCCGGGACGCAAGGCACTGACATGAAAACAAATCCCAGCAAATCCCGACTAATCCCGGCATTCCCCGTATAGTTTCAAACCGAGTGACACTTCACAATGGGCGTAAGCTTATGGGAGGGCTCGGCTACCCGATTGCCCTTTTTTTAATCGGTTCGTTAAGAATTTCTACTCATCACTTCTCATGATTTTATCAGTAACCTTTTTAAATCGCATGACATTTTTATTTTCTTCCTTAATTGCTTCTTCTAGTTCATCTGGAATAAATAAATCCTTCGTAACATGTAAATTCACCTTATAAAGATGACATCGGCCAGGTTCTTTGTCAGAACGATCAATAAATTCCGATAATTCCTTTCCCTCACCAACAAGATCATGCGATATTTTATTTTGTATATTTTTATGCACCACAAAAGTATGATTTGTACCCACCAGTTTTAATTTTGTTAATCCCATCTTTTTGAGCTCTATTAATTCCCGTAGTTCCTCTTGATTCATAGGTATTTCCTTTTTAAGAAAAAGTTTATTTCGGTTGAGATAAAGGCTTTCCACCTTTATGGTCAATTCATTTATTTTATCGTAAAGTTGTTCCGGATTATATGGTTTTTCTATAAAATCATCCATTCCTATTTCAAAATAGTTATCTTTGATTGTTGGATTAGCGGTTACGGCCATTATGGGGAAATATTTCATTCTGCGACGCATAATTTGTGTGGCTTTACACCCATCCATTACCGGCATGTCAATATCCATAAGGCAAAGATCGTATTGCCCTTCATTCTTTTTAGCCTGATCAACCGCTTGCTGACCATGCGACGCCATGTCAAACTCAAAGCCCCACATATTCATCAACATAACAGCCAT
>JBFFHG010000619.1:0-3375 GCA_041557055.1 Desulfosarcinaceae bacterium | reverse complement strand
CTCGGGTTGGCTTCCGCCGGGCAGGGCACGCTGCAATTTCTCCACTCATTTTCATACTTCATTCATGAAATCACCTTTTTTGTTTTCCTGTGTTTTCTGCCTTTGGGAAAACATTTTCATGTGGTTACCTCGTTGTTCAACGTCTTTTTCATGCGCCTGCGGCACGGCAACGTCAAGCCGGTGCGATACGGGATCAGCGATGAAAAACTGGATGATCTGGAATCCTTTGGCGTAAAACACCTTGAGGATTTTACCTGGAAGCATATCCTGGATTTTTACTCTTGCGCCGATTGCGGCCGCTGCTCGGACAACTGCCCGGCCAATGCCGTGGGAAGACCGTTGTCCCCCCGGTTCATATCCATCAAGGGGCGCGATCTGGCCTTCAATAAATATCCAATCAATCCCCAAAAGATAGCCGCCAATGGCCAGCCCCTGATCGGCGGCATCTATGAAGAGGACGAAATCTGGTCCTGCACCACCTGCGGTGCCTGCGAACAGGAGTGCCCCCTGGGCATCGAGTACATTGACAAAATCGTCGATTTGCGCCGTGGCATGGTGGACGAGGGCGCTGTCCCCCAATCCCTGCAAAAACCCCTCAGCGCTCTGGAAAAGCGCGGAAATCCCTGGGGCAAGCTGGAAAAGAAACGTGGGCAATGGATTAAAGCGTTGGGCGGCGATGTGCCGGTGAAAGTGCTGGACGGCAAGGCGCAAGCCGAGATCCTTTACTTTGTGGACAGCATCACCTCCTTTGACGATCGCATGCAGTCCATCGGCCAGGCCACCGCCACCTTGCTGCATCGCACCGGTGCGGATTTCGGGATTCTGGGAAAGGAAGAAAAAGACAGCGGTCACGAGGTGCGGCGGTTCGGAGAAGAGATGCTCTTTCAGGATTTGCGCACCCACAACACGGAGATGATCGCGGCCAGCGGCGCCGGAAGTATTGTCACTGCCGATCCGCATGCCTATAACGCCTTGAAAAACGATTATAATAATTTGCCGCCGGTGGAGCATATCAGTCAGTATCTGGTGCGCCGGCTTAGAGAAGGCGGGCTGAAATTCAGACCCGTTGAAAACGGCGGCAAGGGTTATACTTACCATGATCCCTGCTATCTGGGACGCCATAACGCCGTTTACGAAGATCCGAGAATGGTTCTGGAAGCCATCCCCGGTTTGAAGATGGTGGATATGAAGCGTTGCCGGGATCGCTCATTTTGCTGCGGCGGCGGCGGTTTGATGCTGTTTTATGAACCGGAAGAAGATGAACGCATGGGGGTGTTGCGGGTTAAAATGGCGGCGGAAGCCGGTGCCGATGTCATCGTGACAGCCTGCCCCTTCTGCCTGGTCAACATGGAAGACGCTATAAAAGTGGCCGGGCTGGAAGGCCGTATGGCGGCCATCGACCTGGCCGAACTGGCGGCCCGGCAGTTGGCTTAGAGGCGGTTTTAAAACAAATAGTTGAAAGTTAAGGGTTCAAGGCTGCTGGATATGTATTCGGTTCTCGGGATCCAAAGCCATCAGCCTTGCGCGTCAGCTATCAGTCATGAGCTAAAATTTAGGGAGGAAATTATGGACATTCTAGTTTGCGTGAAAAGGGTTCCGGACACAGCAGAGAACGAAATCCAGATCAAATCCGATGGTACCGACATCGAGCGGGATGATCTGGTCTACTCAGTCAATGAGTGGGACAACTACGCCGTGGAAGAGGCCATTCAGATTCGCGACAAAGTGGGGGGGACGGTCACTGTGGTCACCGTGGGCGATGAGGCGTCCGAAGAGGTTCTCAGGCGCGAGATGGCCATGGGTGCCGACACCGGTATCCTTGATTCCGACGATGGGTTTGAAGGCTCGGACGGCTGCGGTATCGCTTCAATTTTAAAGGCCGAGATCGAAAAGGGCAAGTATGACCTGGTTTTCACCGGAGCCCAGGCTGATGACGGGGCCGGCCAGGTGGGCGGCATGCTGGCGGCCATGCTGGATTGGCCCTACGCTTCGCTGGTCAATATGATTGACGTCCAGGACGGCGCCAAACTCAAGGTGGGCCGCGAGATCGAAGGTGGTAATCAGGAGGTCAGCGAAATCCAGATGCCTTGCGTGCTGTCCATTCAGACCGGTATCAACGAGCCGCGCTATGTGGGCATTCGCGGCATTCGCAAGGTGGCTTCGGTGGAGATTCCGGTTCATTCGGCCGGTGATTTGAGTCTGTCCGCCGATCTGGTGGGCGCCGCCGGCGCCAAGCTCAAACGCGTGGATTACTTTATGCCTGAATTGGGCGCCGGGGCAGAGATACTGGAAGGCAGCATGGAGGAGAAGATCGATAAACTCGTTGAGATGCTGAAAGCTAAAGGAGGGCTCAAATAATGGCACAACTTTTCGCATATATCACACATAGGGATGGAATTCTGGATGACAGCGCTGCCGAACTGGCCGTGGCCGCCGCCAAAATAGAGGCCGGCGCTCAGGTTACGGCCGTTGTTGCGGGTTCGGGCGGCAACTTGGACGCCGCCTGCCAGGCCGCCGCCGGGATATATCCCGTGGTTTGGAAATTCGATAACGCCGATCTGGCCTATCCCAATGCCGAAGCGGTGCGCAAGCTGCTGGTCAACGTTCTGCCGGCCGACTGCATCGTGCTGATGGCGCACGACACTTTTGGTATGGATCTGGGGCCCGGACTGGCCGTTAAACTCAGTTCCGCCTATGCCGCCGACGTGGTGGGCATCGAGGCCGTGGCCGGCGACAACGCCACCCTGGTGCGCCAGGAGTATGCCGGCATGGCCCATGCCCATGTCAGTTGCGACCTGTCCGGCGGTGCGGTGCTGACCCTGCGGCCCGGGACTTTTCAGGCCGGTGAGGGCGGCGCAGCCGGCGAGCAGGTGCAGGACAAATCCGGCGATGCCGGGGATTTGAGCGTCAAACGCCGTTTTCTGGAAGTGGTGCAGGCTGAAACGGGCGATGTGGATATCACCAAGGCCGACGTTCTGGTCTCCGTCGGCCGCGGAATCGAAGATCAGGAGAACATCGAACTGGCCAACGATCTGGCCGAAGCCATGGGGGCCGTGGTCTCCTGCTCACGGCCCATCGTGGATGCCAAATGGCTTGAAAAATCCCGCCAGGTCGGCACCTCCGGAAAGACCGTCAAGCCCAAAGTCTATATGGCCCTGGGGATCAGCGGCTCTTTCCAGCACATGGGCGGCATCAAAGGCAATCCCTTCATCGTCGCCATCAACAAGAACGCCAAGGCCCCCATCTTCCAGGTGGCCGACGTGGGCATCGTGGAAGACATCCAGGACTTCATGCCCGCTTTGACTGAAAAAATCCAGGAAGGCTAAAAAGCATCTGCCAATTGCCGGGCGGCGCGCCCTCTCTCTAAGGAGAGGG
>JBFFHG010000618.1:0-3378 GCA_041557055.1 Desulfosarcinaceae bacterium | reverse complement strand
GTATTCCCGCGCACGGCTGCCGTAGGCGCAACGCCCTGAAGCCTGTCGAGCACTTGGGGTGTACCGATGTCACCGGCATGCAAAATATGATCAACACCGCTTAACGCATCCAGGGCCTTCTCGCTAAGAGTGCCATGGGTATCTGATATTACACCAATTGTTATCATAAAAAGGGATTGGTTTCAAATGAGCGTCCGTGGCTTGTTCAGCCCTACCGCCCGCAGCACTTTTTATATTTTTTCCCGCTGCCGCAGGGGCAGGGATCATTACGCCCGACCTTTTTTTCTTCACGCCGCTTGGGCACTTTTTTGACGGGCGCGGCTTCACCGCCAGAATAGACCAACTCCTGATCCTGGACTTTTTGCATCTCCTGCAGGCTCTGGGGTTCGGCCAGTTGAATTCTAAAAAGAATGGCCAGGGTCTCTTCTTTGATACGTCCGATCAAATCCTGGAAAAGATCAAAGCCCTCTTTTTTATAGATCAGCAAGGGATTCTGTTGGGCATAACCGCGCAGGCCGATGCCTTCTTTCAGATGGTCCATGCTCAAAAGGTGATCTTTCCAAAGGTTGTCCACTGTTTGCAGCATAATGATCCGCTCCAGGTGGCGCAGGGGATCACGACCGATCATGGTTTCACGCTCGGCATAGAAGGCCATGGTTTGATCGCAGATCTCCTGGGCCAGGCCCTCCTGGTTCAAACCATCCAGGGTATCGTTGTCAAAGGTCTTCAAGCGATAGTTGAACTGTTTAAAGACGGCATCGGACAGCCCTTTGAGGTCCCAATCCTCGGGCAATGCGCGCTCATCGGCAAACCCGCCGGCGATCTCATCACCCTTTTCATTGATCATATCCTCGATGGTTTCATGAATATCTTCGCCCCTGAGCAAGTCGCGACGCTGTCGGTAGATCACCTCGCGCTGCTGGTTCATCACATCATCATATTCGATCAGGTGCTTGCGGATATCAAAATTGTGACCCTCCACTTTGGATTGGGCGTTCTCAATGGCCCTGCTGATCAGGCCGTGCTCAATGGGTTCGCCCTCCTCCATGCCCAGACGGCTCATGATATTGCTGATACGCTCACCGCCGAATATACGCAGCAGGTCGTCATCCAGTGAGAGGTAAAATCGGGACGAGCCCGGATCTCCCTGGCGTCCCGACCGTCCACGCAACTGGTTGTCGATGCGCCGGCTTTCGTGGCGTTCGGTACCCAGAATATGAAGCCCGCCCAGTTCCACGACGCCCTCGCCAAGCTTGATATCAGTTCCGCGCCCGGCCATGTTGGTGGAGATGGTCACCCCGCCTTTCTGACCGGCCATGGAAATGATCTCAGCCTCAGCCTCATGATTTTTGGCGTTTAACACGGCATGTTTGATGCCGCGCTTTTTCAATTTCTGCGCAATCTGCTCCGACACATCAATGGAGATGGTTCCCACCAGGACCGGTTGCCCCTTCTTATTGAGTTCTTCAATTTCATCCAGGACAGCCTCGTATTTTTCTTTCTTGGTTCTATAGATTGCATCTGAATAGTCTTTGCGAACCATGGGCTTGTGGGTCGGCACCACGCTGACATCCAGGTTGTAGATTTTTTTGAATTCCGCCGCTTCGGTATCCGCCGTACCGGTCATGCCGGCCAGTTTGTCATACATGCGGAAAAAGTTCTGAAAGGTGATGGTGGCCAAGGTTTGATTTTCGTTTTCGATCTTAACGTTTTCCTTGGCTTCCAAAGACTGGTGAAGCCCGTCGCTGTAACGCCGGCCAGGCATCAATCTTCCGGTGAATTCATCGACAATGATCACCTGCCCCTCTTTGACGATATAGTCCACATCCCGTTTGAACAGGGTGTGGGCTTTCAGGGCCTGGTTGACATGATGCAGCAGTTCGATATTGCGCGGATCGTAAAGATTTTCAGTATTGAGCAGTTTTTCAGCCGCGGCCACACCGGCTTCCGTGAGGGTCACGCTGCGGGCCTTCTCGTCCTTGGTGTAGTGCGCCTCCTCTTTTAAGCGTGGAATGATGTTGTTCACGTCATAGTACAGGTGGGTGGATTTCTCGGCCGGCCCGGATATAATCAAGGGCGTCCGGGCTTCATCGATCAGGATGCTGTCAACTTCGTCCACGATGGCGTAATACAAATCTTTCTGAACCAGGCTTTCGGCATCGAATTTCATGTTGTCGCGCAAATAGTCGAAGCCGAACTCGTTGTTGGTGCCGTACGTGATATCCGCACCATAGGCGTCCAATCGCTCTTTGTCGGTCAAGCCGTGAAGGATGGCGCCCACCGACATGCCCAAAAAATTAAATATCTGGCCCATCCACTGGTTGTCACGTTTGGCCAGATAATCGTTGACGGTCACAATGTGAACCCCTCGCCCCGTAAGAGCGTTCAAATAGGCTGGCAGGGTGGCCACCAGGGTCTTGCCTTCACCGGTTTTCATTTCCGCGATACGCCCTTGATGAAGGAAAACACCGCCGATGAGCTGAACATCAAAATGGCGCATTTGCAAAACGCGCACAGAAGCTTCTCGAACCGTGGCAAAAGCCTCGGGCAATAACTCATCCAAAGTGGCGCCCTTTTCCAAACGCTCTTTTAGTTTTTGAGTCTGCCCTCTGAGCTGCGCATCACTCATGGCCTGCATTTGAGGCTCCAACACATTGATTGAATCAACGATGGGCTGCAAATGTTTCAGCTCGCGCTCATTTTTGCTTCCGAAAACACGGGTGAGTAAATTCCATACCATGGGAAAAGTCTCTCCTATCTGCAAAAAGGGGTGGGTACACCGCCCCCATTATAATCGTTCCGCATGGGCACCGAAACATATCAGCGCTCAGATTTCCCGAAAAAAGGGAGGCCTTTGATATCCGGTAAAGCCGTGCGAATGATTTCAATGGCCCCAAACCTAAATTAAATCTCCTTCATACTCAAGGTAATTCTATCAATACCAAAACAAGCAGGGCCAACGCATCAGAGCCTTTCGGCTCAGGGTTGGCCCTTTCATTCACACGGCTTCGCCGTGATACTCTATCTATTTGAAATATCTATAATTATCAGAACCAATCTTAGTTTAAGATATACTTGGCTGGATTCACGGGAACGCCGTTCAATCGCACTTCATAGTGCAAGTGAGGTCCGGTGCTTCTGCCGAAGAACTGCCCAGTGCTGCCGTCACAAAACGGTCGATAAGGTCATCCGATCCGGCATTCGCGGCGACAAAGAAGCCGAGATCATGCTTCGGAATGACGGCCATGTAGGAGACAAAGCCCGGAATGCTGCCACCCTTGCCAAACCCGCTCATGTCCCGCCACCTGCTCTCCTCAAGGCCGTACGAGTTACCCATCAGGAGGTCGTGCTGGGTATGTCGGACGTGGGTCATCGTTT
>JBFFHG010000617.1:0-3378 GCA_041557055.1 Desulfosarcinaceae bacterium | reverse complement strand
CGCCCATCAGTTCAACAACGCTCTGGCAGTCATTCTCGGCAACCTGGAGCTGATTCATATGGACGGCATGTATGATGCCAAATTGAACATATATGCCGAACCCATCAATCAGGCCGCTCAAAAAATGGTACAGCTTACCGGCCAGCTATTGGCCTACGCCCGTGGCGGCAAATTCCAGACCCAAAGCATTTCGGCCAATCGTTTTGTGACCGAAACCCTGAAAATCATCCAACACAGCATGGCCCCTTATGTGGATGTTCAAACCGATCTGGCCCCGGACACCGGCCACATCGAAGTGGACCTGACCCAAATGCAGATGCTTCTGGCCGCCATTCTGGCCAATGCTTCCGAAGCCATGGAGAATGAGGGGCAGATTCGCATCACCTTAAAAAATGTCGATATCGGGCGCCAAGAGCGTCACATCCATCTCGACTTGAAAACGGGCGGGCTCGTTCTGCTGGAGATTGCAGATAACGGCAAGGGAATGGACGCCCAAACCCGCGATCGCATCTTTGAACCTTTTTTCACCACCAAATTCCAGGGACGCGGCCTGGGCATGGCCGCAGTGTACGGCATCGTTAAAAAGCACGGCGGTTACGTTTATGTTGACTCGCTTCTGGGCAAGGGCACCACGGTCTCCATCTACCTGCCGGCAACCACGATGAAAGAGACCGTTGCCGAAATCTCCGGCCCCTACCGGCCCAAACATACCGGAACAGCCCTGATCGTTGAGGATGAGCACCTGGTCATGGAGGTCAACCACGCCATTATCGAAAAATTGGGGTACCAGGTATTGGAAGCCAAAACCGGTAAAGAGGCCGTTGCCATCGCCAGCAAATATAAAGGCAAAATCGATTTCGCCCTATTGGATGTCATCTTGCCGGATATGGACGGCAGCCTTATTTATCCTGAACTCATGGCCGCCCGGCCCGATATGAAAGTCATTGTATGCAGCGGTTTTGCGTTGGACGGCCCGGCCAGCGAAATGCTGGAAGCGGGAGCCGAGAGTTACATTCAAAAGCCCTTTACCGTGGCGGCGCTCTCAGCCATCCTTAAAAAAATCTTTAAGGATTCCGAAAACGAATAGAAGTGGCAGGCCAGGAGGGACTCGAACCCCCAGCACCCGGATTTGGAGTCCGGTGCTCTACCATTAGAGCTACTGGCCTGCACGAACGGGGGGTGGTGTATCAACTCCCGGAATCAAAAGCAACCCGTTAAAAAGGGTCCCCCAGGGCAATCGCAAGTAACTTTTGGCACGTAACGTGCTGCACGGGTGGGCTCCATGTTCGAACCTAATTACTCAGGAGCCCGTCAAATTCTTGGGCCGCCGCGCCGGTGAGGTCGATACCGGGGGTCGGGCCACACGGTATCGATCTCACCTTCTTCACTGCCAAATTACAAGCCTTGGCACCGCACGCCCGCATCACCAATCCTCTTTGACAGAACCCTTGCTTAACTGCTTGACAGACCAGTTGACCTTGAAATAAACTAAAGATGCGCCATGAGTGGTGTTCTAAATGCGGTCACTTAGTGGCAGACCGGCCTCGGATGCCGCCATTGGGGAGATTTCAATACCTGAAAGCTGTTCCACCCAACGGACCACATTGCTGATACTGCCGTTCTTTTCCGAAAAACGTCCGGCCGCCTTCCAGAGCTGATGGCCCAAGGCCGAAACAGGCACGGACACACCGCTCTTATTGGCCAAATCCATGGCAATACCGATATCTTTGATCATCAGGCCCAGTTTAAAAGCGTCATCAAATTTGCGGTTGATAATGCGCTGCTTGATATGGGTCTGGCTGATCCAGGACATACCGGTGGAGACATTCAGCACATCCGTCATCACCTCCGGTTCTATGCCGTAACGCTTGCCGATTACCAGGCCTTCGGCGGTGGCCATTAACGTCATGGCCGTAATCAGGTTGTTGATGCATTTCATCATGTGGCCGGACCCCACGGGCCCGAGGTGAAAAATCTGTTTGCCCATGGCATTCAATAACGGCGTCACCCTGGAGAGCGGTTCGGCCTCACCGCCCGCCATAAAAATCAATTCGGCCTTTTGTGCGCCTGTCTGAGCGCCTGAGACGGGCGCGTCGATCATCTGCACCTCTTGTTTGGAAAGAAGTTTGGACAACGCCATTGTCATCCAGGGTTCCGACGAAGAGGTGTCGATGAGGATGGCCCCCTGTTGAAAACCCTCCGCAAGACCATCAGGACCTGTGGTCACGGAACGGACATATTCTCCGGATGGCAACATGGTGATCACCACATCCGAAACCCGGGCAACTGCTTTGGGGGTTGTCATGATGGCAGCGTTTTTGATTTCCTGCAAAGCGCTTTCAGCCGCCGCCGTGTCGATATCATAGAGATTCAGCTCATATCCGGCCTTGCCGAGATTGGCGGCCATCGGCATCCCCATGACGCCCAGACCGATAAACCCCACTCGTGTTGTATTCATGCCAAGCTCCTTTTTCTATTCCTGGACAGGATTGACCGGCAGGCCGCTGAGGCCCGCCGATTCAACCAAAACGCGCGATGTCAATTAATGATTCCCCATACCGATACCCAACCCGCTAATTAAAAAGACCTGGCAGAAAAAGTGCGATATCGTCACTGATGATCAGCAAGGCGTTGCATACCACCAACGCGATGACGAACGGGACGCACCCCCTGAAGATGACGTGCAGGGGGACATTCTTGGCCACTCCGTTGACCACATAGACATTGATGCCGACCGGAGGAGTGATCACCCCCATCTCTCCGATGAGAACGATAATGACCCCGAACCAAATGGGGTCATACCCAAGACTGATGACCACCGGATAAAAAATGGGAATGGTAAGTAAAATCATGGCCAGCGAATCCATGAAGCATCCGCCGATAAAGTAAATGGAGATGATGATGCCGATGATCGCCCAGCCGGGCAACGGCAGTTCCTGGACAATGGCGGCAAGATCGTAGGGTATCCTGGTGACAGCCAGGAAATGGCCGAAAATGGTCGCACCGGCGATAATCGTCAAGACCATGCATGAAACCCTGACCGTATCCCAAACCGCCAGCATGAACGCCTGCCTGCCGATCATGCCGCGGACGGCCGCCACGGCCAGGGTGATGCCCGCACCGGCGGCCCCGGCCTCGGTGGGTGTGAAAAACCCTTTGAACAGACCGATCATGACCAGGGCGAAAATAACGAGCATTTCAAAGACGCTGCCCAGGGATTTAATCTTCTGCAGCCAGGTGGTTTTGGGCCCGGCAGGTCCCATATCGGGCTTGATGCGGACAATGATATAAACGGTAATGATAAAAAGAACGGAGAGCAGGATGCCCGGCAGGATACCGGCCAGAAAGAGCGAACCGATAGATTGCTCGGTCATAATG
>JBFFHG010000616.1:0-3385 GCA_041557055.1 Desulfosarcinaceae bacterium | reverse complement strand
ACTGTAAAAAACAAGGTGTTTTATTAAACCTTATAACCTTGGCGATCGGTCAAAGAGGCAATCCATGGCCCCATCCGAATTTCTCCAAACGTGGCTTTCCGGCTTCAACATCGGCGCAGAATCCGGCGGTGTGCTGGCCAGCACCATTTCAGCGGTCGCGGTGCTGCTGATCAGCTTTATCGCCTTTTATATCAGCCGCCGAATCGTGGATGGTGTGGTTCACCGGATTTTCAAGCACACCCGCTTCACCTGGGACGACCTTTTGTTGGAAAACAAGCTTTTCATGCGTCTGACGCTGATCGTTCCGGTATTGATCGTCCATATGTCCATTGCCCTGGTATTTGACGGCTACCCCCAGGCCAAAGCAGTGGCCGTCGGCGCTGTCAATATCTATTTCATAAGCGTGACCGTGTTGGTGATGGATGCGCTGATCAACTCCCTGCACGCCATCTACCAAACCTTGAGGGTCTCCCGTGACATTCCCCTGAAGGGGTTTGCCCAGGTGCTCAAGATCGTCCTGTTCTGCACCGGCCTGATCATGGTGATCTCCGTATTGCTGGACCGCTCCCCGATCTACCTGCTCAGCGGTCTGGGGGCCATGACGGCCGTACTTATGCTGATCTTCAAGGACCCCATCCTGGGATTCGTGGCCGGCATTCAACTGATCTCCAACCGTATGCTCAAACAGGGCGACTGGATCGAAATGCCCAAATACGGCGCCGACGGCGATGTCATCGACATCACCCTGACCACGGTCAAGGTGCGCAACTGGGACAAAACCATCACCACCATTCCCACTTACGCCCTGATCAACGATTCTTTCAAAAATTGGCGCGGCATGCAGGAGTCCCAGGGCCGGCGGATCAAGCGGGCCGTCCATATCGATATGAACACCATCAAATTCTGCACCCCCCAAATGCTCCAGCGCTTTGCCAAGATCCGCTACATCGAAGCGTACATGCAGCGAAAAAGCCGGGAGGTCGAGGCATACAATGCCGAGCGCGGCATCGAACCCCAGGACGCTGCCAATGCCCGGCGCTTGACCAATATCGGAACTTTTCGCGCCTATGTGCATGCCTATTTACACAACCACCCCATGGTCAACACCGATATGACCTTCATTGTCCGCCAACTGGTCCCCACCCAGCACGGCCTGCCCCTGGAGATCTACATTTTTTGCAAGGAGAAAATCTGGTCCAATTACGAAGCCGTGCAATCCGACATCTTCGACCACCTGTTGGCCATCGCCGGCGAGTTCGACCTGAAGGTCTACCAATACCCCTCCGGCACCGACATCCTCAAACTGGCCCCTGGAGCGGGACGCTGATTCACCCGACCACTGATTAACCATCAACTTTAAACCGGGCCAAAGGCCGTCACCAGGACACAGAACCTTGCGCCGTTGCCAAACATTCTTTCGATTCATCCTGATCATCGTCTGCCTCGGGCTGCTCTCCTGCGGCCTCATTAAAACCACTTACAACATCACAGCCGGAACCTTGAAACTGGGCTATAAGGTCACCAAGTTTGCCGGCAAAACCGTCTACTGTGTGGGGAAATTCACCTTTACCGTGGTTATGGCCCCCCTGACATGGCCCCTGACCCGCGAAGATATCGAATCCATAGACGGGCTGTCGCCCAAAGAGGCCATCGCCCAGGGGCGTGTCAAAGCGGCGCCTTACGTGGTCAAGGGGCGGCGCTACGTGCCCATGAGCGTTGAAAAAGCCCAAACCTACCGCGAAAAAGGTGTTGCCTCCTGGTACGGATATGAAACTTACCACCAGAAAGGCGGCCACATGACCGCCAACGGCGAAGCCTTCGACCCCCGCGGCTTGAGCGCCGCGCACAAATACCTGCCCCTGCCCACCTTTGTACGCGTCACCAACCTGGACAACAAGCGCCGGATCATTGTGCGGGTCAACGATCGCGGCCCCTTTGTCAAAGGCCGGATCATAGACTTGAGCGCCGGCGCCGCCAAAAAACTCGGCTTTTATAAAAATGGTACAACCAGAGTAATGGTCGAGACCGTCCAGCTCGAAGGTTGACGCACGTGCCTTCAACCATGCATTCTCAACAGGCCGTCAGGCCCCGACCGGGAGCATTGAACCTGGCGCCGTCAGACCTCAGCGCTTTGCCGGACCGATAGGTCCGCGCCTTGACTTGACAATCTTTTTCAGGTCTATTAGTCGCCATTCCAACCCTTTGGAGCGTGTATCATGCAAAAAGATAAAACAGCGTCCGAGGAGAAGGCCCAATCCGTCTCCCTCGTCCTGGGTAGCGGAGGCGCGCGGGGACTGGCGCATATCGGCATCATTCAATGGCTGCAGGAGAATAACTATAACATCCAATCGGTGGCCGGATCATCCATCGGGGCGGTGGTGGGCGGCGTCTTCGCAGCCGGCAAGTTGAAGGCCTATACGGAATGGGTCACGGCTTTGACCAGGGCCGACGTACTGCTGTTGCTCGATTTCTCTTTCAGCCGGGCCGGATTGTTCAAAGGCGAGCGGATCATCGAACTGCTCAAAAAGCTGGTCGGTGAATGCAATATCGAAGACCTGCCCATCGCCTTTACCGCTGTGGCCACGGATGTCGTGGCCGGCAAGGAGATCTGGCTCAACCGGGGGTCGCTGTTCGATGCGATTCGGGCCTCATTTGCCATCCCCACGCTGTTTACGCCTCATGACCACCACGGTCGTCGGCTCCTGGACGGCGGCTTGATCAACCCCGTGCCCATTGCACCGACGCTCAAGGATTTGACCGATATCACCATTGCGGTGAATCTGAATGGCCACGTCCGACCCCAACCGGCGCACGACAAAAAGGATCAAGCCGCTGCAGGGCCGGAAAACCATTACAAACAAGGCATCCGCAAGTTCATCGAAGAACTCTCACCCCGCAAGCGGGACCAGGAGGATGACTGGGGATTCTTCGAGGTGATTCACCATTCCCTGGAAACCATGCAAAGCACCATTTCGCGTTTGAAACTGGCGGCCTACTCACCGGATGTGATTATCGATATTCCAAAAAATGCCGGTGGCATGTTTGAGTTTTACCGGGCCGCCGAGATGATTGAACTGGGCCGGCGCATGGCGGCGCAAGCACTGCTCAAAACAAAGGTGACGGGCCTTCAATAAACCCAAACCCAGATCGAACCAATCCAAAAGGATTTTTCACACCATGTTCACCCTAACGTTGCAAAAGTCGGAGGGCTTCAGAGCCAAGGCCTTGAGGGTGACGCCGTAGAGATCTACTGCGAACCCTCGGCAACGCGGGATCTGGAGTTCTCCGGCTTTCCCGCAGGGGAAAAAAGATGGCGTAAAACAGACCCGATCCTCAAGTGCACGCCGGGCAAATTCCTCGGATGGCGCCTGAATTCGGCGCTTGT
>JBFFHG010000615.1:0-3398 GCA_041557055.1 Desulfosarcinaceae bacterium | reverse complement strand
GGCCTTTGAAGAAATAGTCTGGCCGGTTTTGACCGCCGGTACCATGGCGGCCCTTGACGAGGCCATGATCCCCGGCCCTGGAGGAAAAAAGGTGCCGCTTCTCTTCGACCGGACCAATGTGGTTCAAATTTCCGCCCAGGGCGGCGGCGCGGTCGGACAATTGCTCAGGGTCACCGACGGCCCCTCCCAGGGAGCGGTTCAGCTTGATCCCGAACCCGGCACAACCCCATTCAAAGCAGGTTGATCATGCTTAAAATTCACCCCGTCAAACTGGAGTTTGTGCGTCCCGGGCCGCCGCACAATCAGCTTCTGTCGCCCCTTACGCCTTATATGGCGTTGTGCGGCGAAGGTTCCCCGGTAACTTTTTTTATTGATTTTGAGCACCATCAATTTTTGAGCCGCCTGGAACGGTTGCGGTATGTGACCTCTGACGGCCACACCGGCGTAGCGGTTCCCAACCGGATTCGCGAGGCCACCGTTGCTGAAGTGGGTATGGCCGTGACGCGGATCTTCGCCAAAATGAACACCTTGCTGGCCGAGGAGTGGCGGGTGATGGGCGATGGCGGAACCGGAGCGGCCGATGGCGACTCGCAACTGGTGCATTTAAGGATCGTCATATCCGGTTCGGAGCTTTCACTCATTCCTTTTGAAATGGCCTTTGCGCCCCAGGCGTATCCTGGCGAAGGCGTTGAGTGGGCCTTGCAGCATCACCTTCCGGTCGTGCCGATCCGCGAAATCCGCCGCACCCGTCCGCCTGCGGTGCGCTGGGATCGCAGGCTTGAACCCAAAATCCTGTTTATATCCGCGGCGCCCGAGGGTCTGGATGTGCCTCTGACCCTGCATGTACAGGCTTTGCGGAGGGCCCTCGATCCCTGGATACGATGGCCCATGCATCAGCAGGCAACCCCTGATAGCGAATCCGGCCGGGCCGCATTGGAACAAGGCCGTCTGGCTTATGTAAAGGAGCGCCTGCGATTGCTTCCCAACGCGAGCATCGATGACATCTATGCCATATGCGCCCGGGAACAGTTCACCCATGTTCACATTCTGGCCCACGGCGCTCAAATGGAGGTCGGCGGCGAGAAGCGTTACGGCCTGGCCCTGTGCGCCCGGGACGATCGCAACCGTATGCGCGTGATCAGCGGCAGGCGTCTGGCCAAAGCATTGCTCGCCGAAGGTGAGGACGGCACCCGAAGATCCCATCCGCTCATGGTCACGCTGGCCACCTGCGATTCCGGCAATCCCGGATCGGTTCTGATACCGGGCGGTGGCATTGCCCACGACATTCACGCCGCAGGCATTCCGTGGGTATTGGCCTCCCAGTTCCCCTTGACCAAGGTCGGGTCGGTTCGCATGACGGAAATTTTTTATCACCGGATTCTCAGGGGGGACGACCCGCGCCAGGTGTTATATGAGATCCGGCGACAGCTTTATATGAATGCCGAACGGGATCACGATTGGGCCAGCATGGTGGCCTACGCCACCATATCTGCTGATTTTTGTGATCAGGTCGCTGCCTTTTTTGAGCGGCAGATGCGGCTGGCCATTGCTGTTGCTTTAAATCATGCCGATAATTCAGGCGATGATGCTGAAATGGAAAATGCCTTGAAGACCGCCATCGGGAAGCTGGATCTGTGGTGGAGCCGGCTGCCCAAAGGCGACGGGCTCAAGGAGCGGGTGAGGCGGGCGGAGTGTTATGGCATGTATGGGTCGACCTGGAAACGGATCGGGCTGCTCCATTACAGAAAAGAGCAGGTGCAGAAAGGGCGGGATGACCTGGAAAAGTCACTTGCCTGGTATGCCAGGGCCATGGCGCAATGGTCCATGGAGGAGAGCCACTACCATTGGGTCGCCACCCAAGCCTTGTCTCTCAGGGCCGTTCTCGATAAACCCAATGATTCGGAAACTTGGCTGATGGCCCGTAAATTTGCCGAGCGCGACCTGGCAAAGGCCCAGGGATCTGTAAAAGCTTGGGCCCACGGCACGCTATCGGAGCTGGCCATGCTGGCCAGGTACCACATCCCGGATCAGGATCAGACGGCCCCCAATGTACTGAAAATGGTTCAGGCCCATTGCGAGGCCATTGTGGAGCTTGTGGGTGAGGACGCATTCGTGGTTTACTCAACCCGGCGCCAGTTCCAACGCTACCTCAATTATTGGCCCAAGCCCGATTGGAACCCGATTGCCCAAGTGGCGATAGCTGCCCTCTCTCCATCCGGCAGCAAAGATCAGCCCGAGTTTCCGCCCTATGCGTGATCGATCAACCACACCCTGACCTTGCATCAACAATGGTAACGGCGCCGAACACAACGGGCGGTTGACACAATGTGTTCAACCGCCCGTTGTGTTATGTGGAACCGGATACAGCTATCAGGCTTTTTTATCTTCGTCGATCTGATCAGGCGCCTTATTCTCTTTTTCACTTGTGGCGCTTTTGAAATTGCGGATGGCTTTGCCCATACCTTCACCGATTTGCGGCAATTTGCCAGCGCCGAAAATTATCAGGATGATCACCAGAATAATGATCAGCTCCGGCATTCCAAGACCACCAAACATATCTTCCTCCTGCCCGTTTTTATCAGAGTTAGCGTCCATCCAGAAATAGGCAAAATTTGGTCGAGATCAAGGCCTGCGAAAAATTTTACCGCAGGCATATGGTTGATATTGCGAGGATAAAATTTTTCGCACAACACGGATATCGGGTAAATTGGCCATTTATGGATGGGCACGAGTTAATTGTTGTTCATCATTCGCATGGTCGCCTCCACATGTCAATCGCATCCATTGCCCTCTGGGCGCAGTTCGTCCAGCAATTGACGGAACTCTTTTGATCGCAGATAGTGGTCGATGGCACCCTGATATTCGATCCACGATTGCCAGACTTTCATCCAGGTATGGTTGTACCAGTATGCTTCCGAATTCCCCTTGCCCTGCAAACGCTCAATATATTCCACATACTCTTCGGAACAGCCGTCGCAGAAATTATAAGGGATTCGCGGGTTCGTCGCCAGGCCGCTATTCTCCGGGACCAGGCTGGTGCCGCATCGTTCGCATTTGGATGCACAATGGGTGCATTGAAACACCTTGCGGACCGCCATGATTTTTTGTTTACGCACCACCTGGGCCCGCTGTTCGGCAGAGAGTTTCAATTTGTCATCCAGCGAGATGATTTTGCTCATGACATCCTAGGGGATCAGGGGGTAAGCGCGCGAAATTTTAAAAAACTATAGCACCGGGACCATGGGGTGTCAATCAGGCAACAGATACGCGGCAGGGCAATCGGCAAGTAACTATCGGTATATTATATGCGTTTACCGGCCACTCGACCCCGTTGTAACCCTAAGGGCTCGCGCAAAAATAAATTCGCAGTTTAGGCGCGCTGATTTGGGTAGGATTTG
>JBFFHG010000614.1:0-3399 GCA_041557055.1 Desulfosarcinaceae bacterium | reverse complement strand
GACACAACCGGTAGCTGAGCGGTGGACAGGCCCAGCGTCCTTTGACGATTTTCAGCAGTCCCACGGCTACGATATTTTGCGCCCAGGGGTATTTGAACCGATTCTGTTTGGCGGCATGATCAAAGACGTTGGCGCAGCCGAAGATCTTCTTACCGGTTTTGGGGTTGATATAATCATCGAGAGCCGGCAGCAGGCGGCCATCGGTCAAGGGGTTGTCAATTATCTGCCAAAGCCTTTGCCAAGGAATCTTGGGTGATGCCATGAATGTGTAAAAGCGCTTTTTGCCGATACCGGTAATTCCAAAAAGCGTTTTAAGACATCGGAGTATGTTGGACGTTTTCGATGAAGTAAACGGCACCAGGATAGCCATGATTGTGTAGATGAACCAACTGGCGCGTTCATGGCCTTTGGGTGCGGTGGCAAATTCGCTTTTGAGATTGGCAAGGATTTCGTGTCGGATGAACATGCGAGGCTCCGGGTTTGAGTGGAAGTTTGTTTGGGCAACATAAACCTGCCACAACCGGTTTGAACGAGTTCAGCTAAAAATCTGGAAAACGGTTCAATATTCTTTCTTACGCTCGCTTCTTCCAGGGCGGCCATGTAGTCGTTGCGGGTTTCAAGCGGAATAACTGTCCATGGATAGCCACCGCTGGCTAACATTACATTCATCAGAAATCTTCCCATGCGGCCGTTTCCATCAACATAGGGATGGATATACACAAAGAAAAAGTGACCTAAAACAGCCCTTACAGCAGGCTCTTTTTCATCTTTTAGAAGAGTGAAGAATGCTGGCATAAGATCGCGCACGGCTTCGTAGCGAGGAGGGATATGCATTGATTTTCGAATATAGACAGGCTGACTGCGGTAACCTGCAAGGTCAGATACAGCAATAAGACCCGCGTTTACACTCGGGGCAAATAATTCTCTGTACCATATGGCATGATCATTACCTGCCACTGTCCCTGAAGTGTCACCATTCAGAATTTTTGCCAGACTTTTCTTTACCGCTTGAAAAGCCTGCCAGTAACCACGAGCGGCCAAAGCATCTGCGTACTCTTTATCTTTTTTGTTTGTTTCCGGGTCCCAACTCCCTGAGCGGACACGTTCAATAAGCCCCTCACTAACGCGATATCCTTCTATAGAAAGTGAATGATAGGCGTCGGTCAGATATATATCATCGACTTGTTTAAGATATTCATCAGTGTTCTGGCGCGATTCAGGGGGCTGCGGAAAGGTTTCTATGACAATACCGCGCATCTCTGCCCAGTTCATCCGTATCCGGTTGACAGATGGAGAAAGCTCGCGCTCACTAAAAATGATGGCAGGTTTTTCCTCAAAAGGATCATTTTCTGTAATGCTGTATCCGGCAGCTCTCATTGTCTCAATGATATTGTCAGCAATAGCGTTTTTCCCGATATTTCGAAAAGCACCTGCAAGCCTTCCGGCTACTGTGCTATGTCCGCCTTCAAGAAGCCTGTGTAAAATCTCCGATGCATCAGAGATCATGGACAGCGCAGCTCGGGCGTCTACAGCATTATTTGAATAAAATCCGGGAGTACATGCAATCAATGCAGCGGGCATGGTCATAATCCGCAGGTTTTCTTTGCGTTCTATATCATTCTTGTTCGGCAAATTCAGGCGAACGTCCATTATGGATGTTTGGTGGAGAAGGGCTGTCGGTTTATTGCCCCCTTTGGGGGTGCGGACAAGTAGCTGCCCGGGGACATTCCAGTTTCCGCTATGAATGCTCAATGATTGTTCAGGGGACAAGCACCACTGATCACCAAATCTTGAGTTAGAGTTAAGATAATCAGCACAAAATCCCCAAAATGAGGCATACCAAGCCGTACTCTCTCCGGCTGGCTCTTCTGGGCGGGATGGAATATACCATCCCTTCATCACTTTTTTGATGAAACCGCTTTTGACAAGACGTTCCCGGTGTGTGCGCGTCATGTTTTTTGTATGAATTGCAACAATGCCTTCGTCCTGAAGTTTTTTCAGAACGGCAAGAGATTCTGCAAGTTTATCCTGTGGTGTTGCCATTTTTTGACCTGCTATGCGTATGCGTTATTTTTAGGTTATTAAATTGTATTATTTTTAGGGTATCATGTCAAATAAGATTTAGGTTATTGAGCCCTGTTGTTTTTAGGTTATTCAGCTTCATGGTATTTAGGTTTTTGTGTTTCTGTTAATTCCCCCGGACGGTTTTCAACCTTCGTTCCGGTGTCACGCCGGAAAACCTGTCCGGCCACTAAACCCACCCGCATGATCTGCGCGGCCTTCCGCTCCGGTCATATCATACCGTCTGCTTTTGAGACACAAAGCGCAGCTTTTCCGATAGGAAGCTCAAGCAGACGGTTTTGAGGGCAGCGGAGGGGCAAAGTGTCCGAAAATGGTTAGATCGGTATTATCCGTTTAAATTTGACAGATGGCAGTATTTGTATCTATTGTCCTGATATCCGAGTGTAGGGCATGCGTTGGTGGGTTCCGTCATCGCAAAAATGAACCGGCTTTTGACAGTCAATTAGCAGGAGCAGCAATAGTTCCGCTATTGGTGAGACTGCGGTTGCGATGACTGCAAGATGTGTGCGTGTAGTACAAAATCGGAGATTTTCCCCACCCGCACCATCTTGGCAAGGGAGATGGCTGCCTTCAGTCTTTGGAACGGATCTCCCATACATAGATCCACTGCTCTTGATGTTTCAAAGGCACAGGCCAAAAAATCTTGCATGGGCGCATTCAATCAAACTTTTATGCAGGGCGTTTGCCTTGCTAAAGGAGTGCGCCATGAAAGATTATCTGAACGGAATAAGCATCAAAGCGGATTTTGAGGCTGAAGTAACTTGCGGCCCTCATGATCCAGAGCAATGCTTTAATTCCGATCAAACTCGCCGTGAAGCTATGCGGCATTTCTCGACAAGAGATCAATCGCCGCATAGCTCGCGGTACGTTCCCCAAACCGCATAAGCTGTCAAACAGGAAAAATGCCGTCCGTAAGGCTTTTTACCTGTTAGACCTGCATGAGTGGATCAAAAATTTCCACATATACCTTCAGGATAAGTTCAGACCTGAGAATGGGGGTGAGTGATGGACATTGTGGATAACCGGAGAGCTGGCAGATACAGATCTATTGACAACGGAGGAAAGGTGCTGAGCAGTGCCAGCATAGCGATGACTGACCGATCACCGAAAAATCTCATTTTTTTCACCTTAACATCTCCGACCTAACAAATTTGTAAGAACTATAAGAATAGGTATATAGTGCCTGAACGGAAAAGGGCTTTTTATTCTTGTCCGATAGGTCACTATACGCCGCTTAAAAAGTAAAAATGGTTCAGTTCTCTTTATCATCCGAAATTACTGCTATCCTGGCCTTTTACGGCTATTGTTGCCAACAGT
>JBFFHG010000613.1:0-3404 GCA_041557055.1 Desulfosarcinaceae bacterium | reverse complement strand
GGCCCAAGTGGTGCGCAAAATAGGATTCGGGCGCCCCAATTTGCTGGATGAAATAAAAAACGGCCATGTTCAGATGGTCATCAACACCCCCACCGGCGGCCAGGGGCAAATCGACGACAGCATCATCCGAAAAACCGCAATAACCTATCACGTCGCCAATATGACCACCCCGGCCAGCGCTTTGGCCGCTGCCAAAGGTATTGCAGCCCGGCTGCATGGCAGGGATGTTGTCCGCGCCCTGCCGGCGACCGGCTCATCAAGCGCGGGGAAATAAAAAAAATCCGGGCCCGTTGGGGCCCGGATTGTATCCTGTTGGTGATTTGGTTCTCTTGTATTTTTAGCGTTTAACCCGCGCCTGCACATAAATCTTAATTGTTTTCGATTGGGAATTGCCGACAGTGTCATATGCTGTCACCGTGACGGTATTTTGCAATGGATGAAGTGCCAATTTTTTAATCACCCATTGGTCTGTGCCATCGGCTGCCCCGCTGTTTCCGAGATCGTCGGTCCAAACCACGCGATCCACTTGTTGATCATCCGCAGCCGTTCCCCTAATAGTGATTTTCGTGCTGCGAATCGTGATGGAATCCCAGATCGGATTCATGATGGTCAATGTGGGAGGATTGGTATCCAATCCCTGGGTCGCGCCACTGACCGTAACCTGACAGGTGTCGACCCCCTGAAGACCGCCGATATCGGTAACCGTTAACTCAAACACCAGCAGCGCATCATCAAAGCCCTCTTCCGGTACGATAAAAACCGGACGAGCGGCTGTGGCATCGGAGAGAACCACCGGAGAACCGTCGGTCTGGTGCCATTGGTATAAAAGTCCCGAACCATCCGCATCCATGGATTGGGAACCGTCCAGGGTGACTTCGTCACCAGGTACGACCTGCTGATCGGGCCCGGCGTCCGCCAACGGCTCCTGGTTATTCCAGGTTGCGGTGACCTTACAGGTGTCGGTATCCTGCAATCCGCCGCCATCTGTCACCGTTAATTGAAAGATCAGGGAGGCGCCCTCAGGCCCGACATCAGGCGCCGCAAATGTCGGCGAAGATGACAGGGGATCGGAAAGCATCACTTGCGGTCCCTGCAACTGCACCCACTCATATCGCGAAATTCCATCGTCAGGGTCTGTTGAAGCGGCCGCCGACAATGCAACAGCAGTTCCCTCACTGATCGTCTGATCCGCACCGGCATCGGCTGTGGGCGCGACGTTGACCCAGGTGACGTTGACGATACAACTGTCCTTGGATACCGCCCCGTAAGAGTCGATTACCGTCAACTCAAATACAAGAGCCTCTCCGTTCACATCCACATCAGGGGCGATAAAGCTCACCATCTCTTCGGAGGTGCCGCCGTTTAGGCTGACCGGCCCTCCTTGAATCTGGCGCCACTGAAATGTTGCAATGCCGTCATCCGAATCATGGGAGTTCAGTCCGCTGAGGGTCACTATCTGGGCCTCATCCACCACCTGATCAGGACCGGCATCAGCCACAGGCGGCTGATTGGCAAGCGAAAAAACAGCGGAAACGCCATGAGTCTCATTTACGTTTGCAAAGGTATAACTATTTAAAGCACCCATTGAGACACCGTCCACAACCAGGGCTTCAATCTGATAACCCTCGTTGGCCGTAAGGGTAAACGTCTGGCTGCTCCCGCCGGTCACGATGATTTGGCCGGAAGGCGCAATCGTACCGCCCGTGCCGGCCGACGCCGTGATTGTGTATGTATTGATGCTGAAAACAGCTCCAATTGTGTGGTTTGCCGCAACATTGCCAAAAGTATAGCTTTGCAGGGCCCCCATGGATTGGCCATCCACCAGTACGTTGGTCACATGGTGTCCCGCATCCGGGGTAATGGTGTAAGTCAGGCCGGAACCGTAGGCCACGCTGGATAAGCCGGACGGCGATATGTTGCCGTATGCACCCGCAGATGCTGAAATGGTGTATGTGTTGACGGCAAAAGCCGCGTTGACGGTATGGTTGGCGTTCACCTCGTTGAAAGTGTAGGCAGTCACCGGCCCCACGGAAACACCATCCACCATCACATCCGCCACATGGTAATGGTCATCGGGTGATATGGAAAATGTCTGACTCTCCCCGGCATTCACCGTAACCGAACCCGGTGAAATACTGCCGTTGGGTCCCGCGCCGGCCGAAAGGGTGTAAGTTGGTGTAACCGGCGCCTCCGGACGGAAGGTGACTTCGTTGGAATTTCCACTTTGTTCGTCACCTGCATAGGCGCGGACCACAAAGTAGTAGTTGGTATCATCTACCAGGTTGTCGATGGCACAGGTTGTCAACTCCGGGTTGTCCCCCGCCTGCGGCCAGACGGGGGATTCATAGTCATACGCCTCGCCCTCGACGCGTTGGAAAACCATGTAGCCTTCGGGCGTCGGTTCATTGGGGTCCCAAACCAATGTAACTTGGGCGGCTTGAACGAAAGCATTGCTGAATAGGATAAGGATAATAACCAGGACTTGAAAAAACGTGCGCCTGGCTGTGTTGTGAGAAAATACCGACATCATGTTGCTTACCTCCGTGGATTTTTTTTTCGACATTCGGTTCATCCACAAAGGAGCAACCGTTTGCCTTCGGCGACCCTGCTGCCTTGCCTTTCTGCGAGAAAAAGATTTAGGCCAGCGGCTTTGCGCCCCATCCTTTCGGATGGTTTGCCTTTTCGGGCAGTTCGGTATGAACTGACACCTGCCCCTACAAGCAGCAAATACAGTGCCAAAACCAAAAAGTTATTCCATACAAACTTCAAGCTGCTGTATTTTTATCTATTTCTTTTTTGTCGGGTTTCCAGGCGGGACGTCCTGTCAACCCCATGCGGGAGCATACGTCTGAAATTGCGCACAGCGCCTATTCATGAGTGTTCACATGACGGGCGCAATCGCCGAATGATGGGCCATGGAAACGACGGGCACTGCCGGAATATCGAACATGGCTGTTCTGTTAAGCGGATTTTAATATGGTAATCACCCGGGCGCCTCCGGCAAAAGGCAATTGGTAGGCAACAAGCGTCGAGGAAAAAAACCGGCGTCCTTTGTGATTGGTATTGGCGCAATCACAATGAATTCCGGAATCAACGATCTGTTGGGGCCCTTGGTAGACGATAATCCGGCCCTGGGGTGTTAACAGCGGCAAGGCCAATTCAATAATGTCGTCCATGTCCGCCACCGCCCGGCCGACGACGATCTGAAATCGCCCCTGATATGCGGGATTGCGTCCCAATTCTTCTGCTCTGATATGCAGCGCTTCAATATTTTGCAACCCGAGTTGGCGAATCACATGCTTGACAAAATTGATTTTTTTGCGAACACCATCGATGAGGGTCATGGATAGCCGGGGCGCCACGATCTTCAGTGGCAAGCCTGGAAATCCGCCGCCGGTACCAAT
>JBFFHG010000612.1:0-3406 GCA_041557055.1 Desulfosarcinaceae bacterium | reverse complement strand
CCTTAAGCGCCCGGATGATGCCGCTGCCGATACCACGGTAGGGAAGAATGCGGGTGGCATAGGACGCCAGAATCGGATTGCGGATGTTCGAGTTGCCCAGTTTGATGTTCTCAACCGTGAGATTGTTTGGCAAATGACCGGGGCTGATAATCTCCACTCGATCCTGAAAAATAAAGATCCGCACTGGCGCAGAGACAAAATAGTCCCGGTGGATCAATGCGTTGGCAATCAGCTCTTCGAATACAAGCTTTGGTATTTCAGGTGCTCCGGGAGCGTTTACACCCTGATCCATCTGAATATGCTTAATATTGCCTAGCACAAAGCTCATACTTTTGTGAAAGATATCAGCAAGCCTGCCTGGAATGTCCTGGCTGTCGATATAATTTTCGATATCAATTTCGGTCCCTGGATACGCCACGGCCTTGACGATAAAGGCCGGCAATCTGAAGCTGGGATTTTTCGAAAAAAGCAGGGCGCCGCTGATATTTAAAACCCCATCCTTCATCAGGTTCATGTTGGTGAGCAATCGGGGCAAGTCGATGTCAAGCTCTTCCGGTGATTGGCTGTAATGTTTCCTGAAAAAATCCCAAAAATATTCACTGTCCAGATCGGCGACGGTCAAGCCGGCCGCTGGGATTTCGTCGCCATGGATGAGATTTGCAGTCTGGAACATCCGTTGCATCTCTTCACGCGATGTCGCTTTTCTTTTGTCGGCGCCGCTTTTCACCCATATGGCGCCTTCTTTGTCCATATAGGGTTTGCTGACACCATTGGGAACATGGACGACCATCACCAAGCCTTCGGACATGGCGATATTCTCTGTCTCCGGGTTAATGGCCGGACGCACGATCTGGGAGGCGGTATTGGAAACAAGTTGGTTCAAGCGGCCCATATCATCCCTGGTCAGGCCGGCGAATTGGCCGTCATCGTTAACACCAATGATCAGAATACCGCCACCGGAATTGCTGAAAGCCACCAGTTCAGCGGCCAGCTTGTCCGCATTATTGAAGTTAGCTTTAAGCTGATGCTTGCTGTCTTCACCCCTGGCAACTATTTCTAAAAGCTCTGTGGTTTCCATATTTCGTATATCCTTTTGCGCAACTTGAAGGCCTCTTCGCCACCTTCCATGATCGTCACAATCATTTTTTGCATGTTTGGATCGTCGATACTGCCGCTGTCCAAACTGATCTTGTCATCTGAATAAGTACAGGCAAAAATCTGTTCGGCATCGCCCAGGACAGGAATATTGGCGTTGTGGGTTGCAAAGATAAATTGGGTCTTGGGTTTCAGGCTGCGAATCAATTTGATGACATCCTCATAGATCGTTTGATTGTCCAAATCGTCCTCGGGCTGATCGATAATAATGACATCGTTTTCCTGCTGGCTGAGTACAAAGAGAATCAAGGCCGACGCGCGCTGCCCTAAGGAGTGGTGTTTCAACTCTTTGCCGCGATAGGTGATGACAAAACGATTGGGCACCTGCCAGGTCAATAGGGCCGAAAGATTGTTCCCAAAATATTGCTCAAAGGTCTGTGCTGTCGAACCAACGACGGATTTGGCCTTATCGAACGCCTTGAACATATCGATGAAGTCGGGAAAGCCTTTGGATAGGTTTTCAAAGGTGGTTTCGCGAATGCGACTGCCTCTGAAGATATCCTTCATAATTGCCATGAAAGCCTCTTTATTGCCTTTATACTCGGCTTTAATGGCCAGAGAAGCGTGACGCTGATTGACCTTGTCCAACTCAGCCTGGATGGTTTTAAATTCCTCATGCCAAAGATCATTTAGCCTGGCAAGCTCTTGAAAGAGCGCCTGATTCAAAGCAAGCCGCTGACTCTCCTGCTTTTCCAGAGCAGCGATCATCTGGGTGGCCTGGTCAACGGTTTTTCGAAGCTGACGGAACTCGTCAGGTTTAATCGCTTTAGCACCGCTTTCTTTTAACTCCGCAGCCAACTTTCGTTCAATGTCAGCAAACTCCTCTTTGAGGCTGTCTTTCAGATTCTCAAATGATTGGGCTTTGGCTTGAATTTCCTTTAAAATTGTCTGACTGTTCTGGTAGGTGCTCCTTATCTCTCCAAAGGCCGCAATGAGTTTTGCGTAAATCGAAAAAAAATCAGCAAAAAAGGGTTCATTCTGCTTTGATTGATAAATGCTTTCATTTTGAAGATCATCCTCATGCCGGCTGATAAAATCATCCAAGTCAGCCACATAGGATTTAACCAGCTCAATAACCTGGCGACACTTCCTGGCATCCACTTCAAAGTCGACTTGCTTTTCAAGTTTCTTTTCAACACCATGCTTTTTATAAAATTTAAGCCTGTGCTCGGCATCTTGCTTTTTTGCTTCATATTCCTTCTTTTTCTCATCCGTATGCGCCAACTTGGTCAGTTGTCCGATGGATTCAATCACCTTCCGGCGCTGGGCGTCGATGAGCGTACGTACACTGGCCAGTTTTTCCCCAAGGATCTTCTCTACTAAATCCTTTTCAAATCCTTCGCCGGTGCTGGATAAATCCTTTTGGCCAAAATAGATAGGTTTGTAGACAATGGTTTCCCGAATCGAAATGCCGGGCTGGAGAACGCCGTTGATATAAACTTCCGGAATCTCGCTTAAGATGCGCCGGATCTCATAGGGTTGTCCCCTTCGATCAATGGCCTGAACCGTAACTTTTCCGCCGCTACCCAGCATATGCCCGGGAAGTTCTTTCTTGTAGGTCAGGTCCTCCGCCTTTTCACCGAAGGGAATATCTAGTGCATACCGTAGCGCTTCCACAATAGATGATTTGCCGCTGCCGCGAATGCCGATCAGGGCGTTCAGCTCCGATGAAAAGTGAACCGACTGACTGCCAAGCACGCCCCCTTCAAAGGTTGCACTGACAATGTGTGAACGCTCGTGCTTTTGAGGTTGCATGGCAACACGGTTCGTATGGTCCGACAGGGCGTATTTTACCGCTTCGAAGGTGAAATCTCCGATTTTCAGAAAACAGGCGTTGCCCTTGCCGATCTCATCGACCGATTTGCAATCCGAACCCTCGACTTCTGCAGGATATGAAGAACCAAGCCACTCGTTGACTTTCACGCGGCATTTTTTATCGACTACATCATGCGTTCTGACTTTCTGAAACGCCATCGACCTTCTTGTGAAAAATTCATTATTGCCGAGCTCCTGGATTCTGCCGCCATCCAATTCATTCCATACTCCGCTTCTGTCTTCCACATGCGCGAAGATAATAAAAAAATCTCTATGATAGCCTTCAAGTCGCTTGATCGTCTCAATCAATCCTTGCGAACTGCGGCCGTTTTCACGTTCATATTCAGTTGGCGTCTTTCCCTCGAAGGCTATGTTCAGGAACTGGTTAATATAGTCCCTATCATTTTCCAGCCATTGATCACTGAAAGCCACGAGT
>JBFFHG010000611.1:0-3407 GCA_041557055.1 Desulfosarcinaceae bacterium | reverse complement strand
TCCACAGCCGTGAAGCTCCCGAACCGGCGGGTGAGCGCATGCACTGAAACCGCCGGCTGTGAATCGCCGTCCGGCTCGGCCTTGGAGGGGACGACCGGCGCGGCTGCATCCCATAGCTTCTCATCCGTTGAACCCACCATATCGATAAAGGCGTCCTCCAGGGTGGGCGCAATTCGCTCAAGTCCCTCCGGGACGATGCCGGCACTGCTCAGGATCTGCCGAACCTTTTTTTCAGCCGCCTGGGCATCTTCACTGATCACATGGACGCTGTTTCCAAAAATCGATGCCCGCCCGACACTGCGACGCAACAGGGGTTCCACGACGCGGGGCTGGTTGGTATGTACGGCCAGAATCTGACCGGCCGTCCTGGCCTTGATCTGTCCCGGCGTGCCTTGGGCCAGCAACCGGCCATGGTCCATAAGCCCCACCCGGTGGCATCGTTCAGCTTCATCCAGGTAGGCGGTGGTTACCAGGATCGCCACCCCCTGCTGCAACAAACGGTAGAGCACCCGCCAGAAATCGCGGCGGCTCACCGGGTCCACCCCGTTGGTCGGTTCGTCCAGCAGCAGCACTTTGGGCGTATGGATCAGGGCGCACACCAGTTGCAGTTTCTGTTTCATGCCACCGGAAAGCTGACCGGCCCGGCGCCGCTTGAACGGTTGCATGCCGGAGAACCCCAGCAGCTCATCCATATGGGCCCGGAACCCTTTGCGCGGCACGCCATACAGGTCGGCGTAAAAGCGGATATTCTCTTCCACCGTCAAATCGAAATAAAGTGCGAAACGCTGACTCATGTAAGCAATGCGGTCTTTCACATGGTCCGGATGGCTGCGGACATCATACCCGGCCACCATGCACTGCCCAGCCGCAGGGTCCAGAATGGAAGCCAGCATGCGCAGGGTGGTGGTCTTGCCGGCCCCGTCAGGCCCCACCAGGCCGTAAATCTCGCCAAAACCCACTTCGATATTCAGATTCGCCACCGCTGCAAGATCCCCGAAATTGCGGCACAGCCCCCGGGCCTTTATAGCGGCATCAGGCAGCGGCATCGTATTTTGAAAATCATCGGCAAACATGGCCATTCCTCAAAACCCGACACTTCAAACCTCTTTCAAGCACCCTGAACCGCCGCTCTTGCCTTGCAAGATGGGTTTGCAGCGGACTTTTTGCGCTTCCCTATCCGAATCTCGGCGTCGGCAGGCATCCCGGGCTTCAGCTCGTGACCCGGATTGTCCAGGGTAATCTTGACGCGGTACATCAGCTTGACCCGCTCTTGAAAGGTTTGAACCGTCTTGGGGGTGAACTCGGCCTGATCGCCGATATAAGTGATCCTTCCCGGATAGACCTTGCCGGGATAGGTATCCGCAGTGACCGCGGCCGCTTGATTCAACTGAATGCGGCCCAAATCGGTTTCGTTGATATAGCCCCGCAACCACACCTGATCCAGATGTCCCACGGTGATGACCGGTGTTCCCGGAGCGAGAAAACTTCCCGGCTCGGCCGCCTTGCTCAACACCACACCGTCTGTGGGCGCCTTGAGTTGGGTATCCGCAAGTTGCTGCCTGGCCATGGCCAGGGCCTGCTCCGATACGATCATTTGAGCCCGGGCCTGTTCGAGTTCCTCTTTGCGGGGACCGGCCAAAACCAGATCCAGTCTCGCCTGGGCGCTTCGAACCTGAGCGACCGCCTTCTGATGCGCGTTAAGGGCGGTATCGTGAAGGGTCCGCACCTCATCGAATTTCTGTTGGGTGATGACCTCCTGGGCCCGCAAATCTCCATACCGCACCAAATCATCCCGGGCCAGTTTCAAACGACTTTCGGCAGCCTTCGCGGCCGCACGGGCCTTCTGAAACTGGGCGCGGGACTCGGTGATCTCCTCCGGCCGGCTGCCGCTCTCCAGTTTGGCCAAAAACGCCTTGGCGTAGGCCGTCTCAGCCTCGGCCCGGGCCACTTGCAACGCCTGGTCCACCGCATCCAGTCTGGCCACCACCTGGCCCGCCGCAACGGTTTCGCCTTCGTCCACACACCGCTCGATCAAACGCCCGGCGATCTTGAACGCCAAATCCACCTGGGTAACCTCGACGGTTCCCGAAACCTGCAGGCGGTTGGGATCAGCAGTGGATCGATGGGTCAACCACCACCCCAGGCCGACGCCGATCACCACGATCAGGAGAATTATGATTCGGATGGGTTTGGGCATTTGCGGCTCCTCCTACTGAACATATTGAAATAACTAAATAAAAACGCGCACAAAACATTATACGCCGTCACGGGCCAATCCCTTGAGTCCGTTAAGGGAAAATTCGGCAATATGATCGGCCAGGTTCTCAATGACCGCCGGATCATTCAGGTCCATGGGGTGCAAACGGGTGGTAATCGGCCAGGCATAACCGTAATAAAAACATTGCCCGATAATACTGAAAGCACATCGCATGATCCGGTCCCGGGCGGTATTCGTGCCGATCAGTTCGGCAATGATGGCACTCAAAATTTTGGCCTGGGGACGGATGTGATCCTGGACCATGGTATCGAGCACCGGCGAAGGATCGGCCAGTTCCCGGGCCAACAGCCGCCCCTGGTTTTGGTAACCGGATATCCCGCCGGGCGCCAGCAAGCGACACAGTATGGCCTTGATAAAACATTTGAGCCGCTTTTCCGGATCGGCCCCGGAACCGGCGCCCTTATCTGCCGGATAGCGTTCAATGGCTTGTTCCAAAAGATTCGTCACCGCCGTCCGATAGAGCGCTTCCTTATTTCCGAAATAGTAGTTCAAAGCAGCCAAATTGACGCCTGCCGCGTTACAAATATCGCGTACGGTGGCCGCCTTGTACCCCTTGCGGCCGAACACCTGAATGGCCGCGTCAAGAATGCGTTTTCTGGGGGTGGTCATAGCTGAACTCCAATTCAAACATTTGTTTTAATTTTTTGTTTAAAACAAATGTTCATTAAAAGCAAGCCGAAACTTTGATGGTTTTGTAAAATATCCGAGTTCTCATCCATTGGCGCAAAGGGCCGCAATGTAAATGATAACAGGTTTGAATAGTTCAACTTGCAAGGGACGCGTTGGGTTTCATCGAGATCGGAATTAAAAAAAGGGGGGACGTTCAGGTTTAGCGGTTTGTTGCATAGCGGGGGCACCGACTTGGACAATCGCAACAGCAGCCCCAAAACCGCGATCCCTCTTTGGCAGATGTGCGAATATAAGTGCAAGGCGATGCTTATCCAATGCCGCAGGCTCTTTTGTTCAAGCCGCCCAGCGCCGAAAAAAACCGGCGCCGGGCAGACTACCCTGGCAAGCCATCCTCACCCTGGCGCGCTGATCATGAATCGATCAGCAGCCCCTTGGGTAATGGTGTCGGCCGCCATTAAGGGCTCGCGCAAAAATAAATTCGCAGTTCAGGCGCGCTGAT
>JBFFHG010000610.1:0-3421 GCA_041557055.1 Desulfosarcinaceae bacterium | reverse complement strand
GCGGTCATCAAGATCTATCCCTTTACAGGGCTGCCCGAATATGGTCTGAAAGGATCTTTATTGAAAAGGAATCCGGTGTTTTCAATGCGATATGGACACCGGCGTTCACCAGTGTAACGCAGAACAGGCGTTTTGCGGCACCATCAACTTTCAACACTCCGGACGAGCCGTCTTATGCCCCAAGCCCGTCAACCCGAACTCATCGAACTCAGCGGTCAGGTGGAGAGTGTCACCTACAATGACGAGGAGAGCGGCTTTGCCATCGCCCAGGTGCAGGTTCCCGGCCGGCGCCAAACGGTCACCGTGGTGGGCAATCTTATGGCGCCGGCGCCGGGCACGATGTTGGAGATGCGGGGCCACTGGACCGAACACCCCAAATTCGGCCCTCAGTTTCGGGCAATCCAGTGCCACGCCCAGGTGCCGGTCTCCAAAAAAGGAATCGAGAAATACCTGGGCTCGGGTCTGATCAAGGGCATCGGCCCGGAAACCGCCAAGCGCATCGTAAAAAAATTCGGCGGCCGTACCCTGGAGGTCATCGAGCAGGACCCCAAAAGACTGGCCGAAGTGTCAGGCATCGGCCCCAAACGGGCCGCCACGATTCAGGGCGCCTGGGAGGATCACAAAGAGATCCGCAACGTGATGCTCTTTTTGCAGAGCCACGGGGTGGGCACGGCCCAGGCTTTTAAGATCTTCCGTCAATACGGTCAGCACACCATCTCCATGGTTCAACAGAACCCCTACCAACTGGCCGGCGACATCTTCGGCATCGGTTTTCAGACGGCCGACCAGATCGCCGGCCAACTGGGCTTTGCCAGCGATTCCCCGTTGCGCCTCAAGGCCGGGGTTCTGCACCTCCTCAACCAACTGGCCGATGAAGGCCACCTCTATTTTTCCTATGAGCCATTGATGGACAGATGCCGGTCGATTCTCAAAACCGATCGCGACGCCGTTGCCGTTGCCATTGCCGACCTTAGCGCGGAAAGACAGATCGTCATTGAAGATCTCGGCCGGGAGGCCGAAGGGGATGCCGCCAATCAAAAAGCGGTCTATCAGGCCAAATTTCACCTGTGCGAAACCTTCACGGCCCAGCGGCTGCACATGCTGCTCCAGGCGCCTTTGTTCCAGGCGGGCATCGACACCCAAAAGGCGCTTCAATGGGTCCAGCAACAGTTCCGCCTCCGACTGGCGCAGGGCCAGCAAGAGGCCGTGACCGCCGCTTTGAGCCGCAAGGTGTTGGTGATTACCGGCGGCCCCGGCACCGGCAAGACCACCATCATTCGCGCCATCACCCGGCTGTACGAGCACCTGCGCGCCAGGGTGCTGCTGGCCGCCCCCACCGGCCGGGCTGCCAAGCGCCTGAACGAGACCACCGGGAGACCGGCCAAAACCATCCATCGCCTGCTGGAATACAATCCGCGCGAAGGCGGATTTCAGAAAGACAGCCAGGCCCCCCTGGACGGCGACCTGTTGGTCATCGACGAAGCCTCCATGATCGATGCCGTACTGATGTACCATCTTCTGAAAGCCGTACCTGTCTCCACCACGGTTATTCTGGTGGGTGACGTCAACCAACTGCCATCGGTTGGACCGGGCAATGTGCTCAAGGATATTCTGGCCTCCCGGGCCGTTCCCCAGGTGACCCTGACCGAGATCTTCCGCCAGGCCCGAACCAGCCACATTGTGCTCAACGCCCATCGCATCAATGCCGGCCATCTGCCCGATCTGTCACCGCCACCCGGGGATGCTTTGAGCGACTTCTATTTTATCGAACAGGAAGACCCGGAAAAAATCCTGGCCACCATTTTGACCCTCACCAGTGAACGCATCCCCCGGCGTTTCGGTTTTGACCCGGTGGACGACATTCAGGTCCTTACCCCAATGTACCGGGGGGTGGTGGGCGCGGAAAACCTCAACCAAAAACTGCAGCAGACCCTCAATCCGCAAGAGGCCTATGTGACCCGGGGCGAGCAGCGCTTCGGCCTTAAGGACAAGGTGATGCAGATCCGCAACAACTACGATAAGGATGTCTTCAACGGCGACATCGGCCGCATCGAGCAGATCGATCCCCGGGACAAAAAAGTGGTCGTCCGGTTTGACGACCGCCTTGTGAACTATGGTTTCGAAGAGTTGGAAGAGGTCGTTCTGGCCTATGCCGTCTCAGTGCATAAGTCTCAGGGGTCGGAGTACCCGGCCGTGGTCATTCCGGTCACCACCGCCCACTATCTGCTGCTCCAGCGCAACCTGATCTACACCGGCATCACCCGGGCCAAAAAACTGGTGGTCCTGGTGGGCACCAAGCGCGCCATGGCCATGGCCGTCAAAAACAATGCCCCTCAAAAAAGAAATACCCGGCTGGCCTGCCGGTTAAAGGGTTGCCCATAAACAAAACGGTTGTTCAGTCAAACATTACCCAATGGTAATCTTACCGTCATACTTTAACAATCTTCCGTTGATAGGTTGCCAAGTGGGTGTTGTGCGCTCGCAACCCCGTGTATCATTCTACACCTGACTGCTCCCCTCGAAAGAGGGGAGCAACCCTTTCCCCCTTTGATACCGAAGCAATATCAAGCTATTTTGAGGCCAAAGCTAAAAATCAGGGGGAGTCAACTTAACGGCCGACTGTCTCCATTGCAATAAAAAATCGAACTGGAGGATTTTTTCCATGAGTGATTCCAAATACCAAGCCATAACAAACCCTGCCATGCGGATTCTTGAAAAATGCGGCGTGATTATCCAGACAGCATCAAAAGCGGAACAATTTGGATGGCGGCATTGTTCTTTGGATACGCCGGAGAAGAGCAATCTTGATATTGTCGAAAATGAATTACAGGAGCTGATCGAGATTGTCTGGGAGCTGAAATGCAACCTGACCACCCCGAACAACAAAAACCTCGTGAAAGGCCCCCAACCCTTTCAGAAATTGCCCCCAAGGCCGGTTTTCCGGAAAAATTCAAGCACCCCCTGGAGTTTGAGTCAAAAAGAGGCACACACACCGGTTCAGGACCGACAATAACAACCCATGAATATTTTTTATGAATTCCGGCTTGAAGTCTATTTTTAGCGGAATTTCATTTACAACTTGGATGGGGGCGCTTATCGTCGCCGGGCGGATCATTCAAAATAACGCCGATGCTCTTTCTTCCGTCCACTTTCAGGGTCAGCGGCCGGGGGCTGACGGCATGCACCACATGCTCGGTTTCAAGAACGACGGGCAGGGCTGCAATCCATTGCTGGTCCAGTTGATCGGAGGGATGCTGGCCCACATTGAGGTAATTGATCCCCAGGGATATTATGTTATGGAAAAAATGAGACCCTTGGGAGGGCTCGGCATGAATCAATGGATGCACGGTTTCCACAATGGCGCCCACACCGCAAATATCGTCCCACCCCACCGGAATGCCGAGCCAATGGTCGGCCGATC
>JBFFHG010000609.1:0-3423 GCA_041557055.1 Desulfosarcinaceae bacterium | reverse complement strand
GATGGCCGACAAAGCTGACCGGCACGCGGTGTTTTTCATAGATGGATTTTTCAAAGGGCAGAATGACCGCCATGTGGTCCACCCGTTGTTTTATCTTATGAATTCGATTGGCGCGCCAGGCCCACACCTGAGGACTGATGTAATAGAGCACAGGAATGCCGATTTTTTTTGCGTATCCTGCCAGGTGAAGGTTGAAATCAGGAAAATCGATCAAAATCAAAAGGTCGGGCTTGTCTTCCAAAAGCAGTTGCTTCAGCCGGGATAACGATTTCAGGATATGCGGCGCTTTGAAAAAGACCGCTGTAAAACCCATAACGGAAAGCTCATGGGCATCCACAATAATTTGCGCCCCTGCGCGTTTCATCGCGAGGCCGCCGGCGCCACTTACACGGATATTTTCGCAGCGTTTGCGAAGCGCCTGAATGACATGGGCGCCGTGCTGATCGCCGGAGGCCTCACCGGCCACCATGACCACGGATTTTGGAAATTGTTTATTCATCAAAGATTACAACTCTGGGTTTTCTTCTGAGCGATTGACATCTTCCAGGGCCACAATGGTCATTTTATAAGCATTGGCTTGCTCGATCATCGCTTCACGGTCAAATACCATGGCTTTTCCGGCCTCAATGGCCAATGTTTTGATATTGGCCGCATGCATGATTTCGACGGTTTGCAGACCCACGGCCGGCACATCAAAACGTGTATCCTGGTTGGGCTTGCACACTTTGACCACCACGGCTTCTCCCCTGGCCAGTCGACCGCCGCGCTCGATGGTCGCATCGGTTCCATCAATGGCTTCAACCGCCAGAATGCTTCCCCTTTTGATCACCACACATTGGCCGATGTCCAACCGTCCGATCTCTTTTGCGATTTTCCATCCAATGCCAATGTCTCGATTTTCGGTTTTGGACGGCTTACGGCGGGTCCAAACACCGGGCGAAGCCAGCAAATCCGGCAGAAGAAACGTGGACGGCTTGATTTGTATGTCCTCTTTTTCCAGAACATCGGCAAATTCGCGCAACAACGCGTCATCATGGGTGTGCCGCATTCTGGCGATCAAGGCCAGGGCTTTCATATCCGGACGGATGTTTGTAAACATCCGGGTTTTATGGATCGCCCCCAGCATCACCGCCTGGGTAATCTGATGGGTGTGAAAGAACTTGATCAGCCGATTGATTTGGCCGACATAAAACCACTGCAGGCATTGGGCATACCGTTCCAAATCCGGATCGGCTTCTTCCACGTAAGCGGCGGCGATAATTTGCCACCCCTTTTGCCGCGCGGCCTGCGCAAAGAGTATGGGAAACTGTCCGCTGCCTGCTATGAGTCCGATTTTGTTTGTCATCCGATGATGGTTGTCCTGGGCTCAGCGGGTAATGCCGCGTTCGGATGATTTGATAAAACCGATAAACGTCTTGACCTCCGCAATGGGCTCCACCTCGGCTGATGCGCGTTCAATGGCCTCATTGAGGGTCAGGCCGATCCGAAAAATGATACGATAAGCCTTTTTCAGTTGTTTTAATACCTCGGGAGAAAATTCATGCCGCTTGAGTCCCACCAGGTTGAGGCCGTGTAACGTCGCACGGTCGCCTGATGCCAGAACATATGGGGTGATGTCTTTGACGACCACGGTTTTGCCCCCCACAAATGCATGCTCCCCAATGCGGACAAATTGGTGCACAGCGGTCAGACCGCCCACGGTGGCGAAGTCGCCGATGGTCACATGGCCTGCCAGGGTGGCGTTATTGGCCATCACCACCCGGTTGCCCAGAATACAATCATGGGCGATGTGAGCATAAGCCATCAACAGGCAATCGTCACCGATTTGAGTGATACCGCCCGCTTCCGCGGTACCGCGATTGATGGTCACGAATTCACGGATGATACAACGGTTGCCGATTTTCGTCCAGGTCAATTCGCCTTTAAACTTCAACGATTGGGGCACGGCTCCCACCGAGGCGAATTGAAACACACGGCAATCACTTCCAATTTCAACATAGGGATCAACGACCGCATGGGGACCTATGATGGTGCGGTCGCCGATGGTTACATCATCACTGATAATGGCATAGGGTCCGATGGTCACATCGGTACCGATTTCAGCTTTTGAGCTTATCATTGCAGTTGGATGAATCATGTTTATACCTCAATGGTTGCCATGAGTTGGGCTTCGGCGACAATTTGTCCATCGACTTTGGCCACACCGGCCAGCTTCATAACCTTGGCGCGCAGTTTCAGAACTTCCAGTTCCATGATCAATTGATCCCCGGGAAACACCATTTTTCTAAATTTGACTTGATCCAACCCCATAAAATACATCAGGGCACTCTCTTTGCGTTCAGTCAGAGAAGCGACGGCCAGTACGCCACTGGTCTGGGCCATGGCCTCCAGTATCAACACGCCCGGCATGATGGGTCTGCCCGGAAAATGGCCTTGAAAAAAAGGCTCATTGATCGATACATTCTTGAGGCCGACCACTTTTTTTTTCGGCACCAGTTCCAAAATCCGATCGATCAAAATAAACGGGTAGCGGTGGGGGATGTGCCGCATGATTTCTCTAATATCCATGAGGGGTTCCATTGCCGATCTCCTTCTTGGGTGCTTAAGTGAATCATTTTGCCCCTGAACCATAAGGATGGTCGAGGCTACTTCTCTTTATGTGTCTCCGCCTGGAGCTTTTGTCTTTCCAGGATCTGTACTTTTTTGAACAGTTCGGGCAGCTCCGGCAGTACTTTTTGTAAACGAAGCCAGGTGCCGTGAGCCATGGCCAGGGTCGTTCCGGAGACCACCTGTTTATCTGGAACCGATTGCGCCACCGCGCATTGAGGACCCACGGTGACCTGATTGCCAAGGGTTATATGCCCGCCGACACCTGCCTGGCCTGCAATCACCGCATGGTGCCCGATGGTGGCGCTCCCGGCAATGCCCACTTGACCGACGATGAGGGAATGTTCACCAATGGTCACGTTGTGGGCGATGTGGACGAGATTGTCGGTTTTGACGCCAGTTTTGATCCATGTTTTTCCCAGGGTGGCCCGGTCGATGGTGTTGTTTGCGCCGATTTCAACATCATCATCTATTTGGACGATGCCGATCTGGGGCATTTTAAAATGACGGCCTTTGTCAAAGACAAAACCGAAACCGTCGCTGCCGATGACCGATCCGGCATGAACGATCACCCGGCAGCCGATCCGGCAGCGCTCCAACACACTCACATTGGGATGAATCAGGGTGTCATCGCCAATGACGGCGTGATCGCCGATCACCACGTTGGGGTGCAGGATCACCCGGTCTCCCAGGGTGACGTTATCTCCCAGTACCACACCCGGAGCGACGGCCACATTCTTTCCCAGCGAGCATTGCTTTCCAACGACAGCCGAAGGATGAACGCCGGGGGCCGCCTCGGCGGCCGGATAGAGGTGT
>JBFFHG010000608.1:0-3426 GCA_041557055.1 Desulfosarcinaceae bacterium | reverse complement strand
GGCATAACGGCCAAACAAAACTGCCGATCAAACAACCCTATCGTTGCACCGATAGGGTTATGGGGGTCGATTTCCTCTTGATCGGCCCAACAGCGCAGTTATCCAAGGCTTTTATGAAGAATGAAAAAGGAGAAAAAAATGAGAGCACCAAACGGTTTTACGCTATCAATCCCTGATATGGAAAGTATCGAACAGGGACAGGAGTTCTTTTTTGTCGAAACCAACGGAGAAAAAAAGAAAATCAAGTTTCATGATTACGACAGAATTTATGAAATCCCCGGCCTTTATGAACACCTTTTCTACGAAAGATACAAATGTAACTCACCGGAAATTGTCTGCGGGTTGTTAAAGGAACACATTGGCAGCCAGAACAAGGACGGCTTCACGCTCAAAGCACTGGATATCGGCGCCGGAAACGGCATGGTCGGAGAGCAGTTGGCCGATATCGGCGTAGACGCCCTGGTGGGTATCGATATTATTGAAGAGGCGGCTGAAGCAGCCCGACGGGATCGCCCCGGTCTTTATGACAAGTATTACGTGGCGGACCTTACCTGCCTGACCCGCGATATTGAGAAGCGGCTGGACCAATATAAATTCAACTGCATGACAGTGGTGGCTGCCCTTGGGTTTGACGATATCCCCCCGGCCGCATTTGCCCACGGCTACAATTTTGTTGCCGACTCAGGATGGGTGGCGTTCAATATCAAGGAAGATTTCGTCTGTGACGAGGATCAAAGCGGCTTTTGCAGCTTCATCCACCGTCTTGAGGCGCAGGGTATTCTGGACATCCGCGTTCGCCAACGATACAGACACCGTTTTTGCCAAGACGGCACGCCGCTTTATTACATTGCGGTTGTGGGCCGAAAGCAGAGCGATATTCCCCTGGAGCTGCTCGACACCATCGCCCCCGTGAACTGAATCCGATTATTCCCATCCGCAAATCGAAACCTGGAGAATCTATGTCATCGAATAACGCAACACAGGAAAAGAACGAAAACAATATGGTACTGGCCGAGATCGCGGAGATTGTCGCGGGAAAGACCGAATCCTCTGCGCAGGATTACCGGGTCGCCGATATCTCGCTGGCGGCCTGGGGCCGCCGGGAGATCGAAATCGCCGAGCAAGAGATGCCCGGCCTGATGGCCACCCGCGAAAAGTACGGCCCTCAAAAACCGTTACAGGGGGTGCGGGTCATGGGCAGTTTGCACATGACGATCCAGACGGCCGTATTGATCGAAACCCTGGCGGCCCTGGGCGCTGATGTGCGCTGGGCGAGCTGTAACATTTTCTCCCCCCAGGACCACGCCGCTGCGGCCGTGGCCGCAGCCGGGGTGCCGGTCTTCGCCTGGAAAGGAGAGACCCTGGAACAGTACTGGTGGTGCGCCCTCAAGGCCCTGACCTGGCCTGACGGAAAAACGCCCCAGCTTATCGTCGACGACGGGGGGGACGCAACTTTGTTGATTCATAAAGGTTTGGCCGCCGAAAAGGACCCGGCCCTTCTCGATGCGCCCACCGACAACAAAGAACTGCAAATTATCAACAACCTCCTCAAAGAGGTGGCCCAATCCGACGACGCCTTCTGGCAGCGCGCCGCAGCGCAATGGGTGGGCGTATCCGAAGAGACCACCACCGGAGTGCATCGCCTCTATCACATGCAAAATGAGGGCAGCCTGCTGGTGCCGGCCATCAATGTCAACGATTCGGTGACCAAGTCGAAATTCGACAATGTCTACGGCTGCCGCCACTCTCTGGTAGACGGCATCTGCCGGGCCATGGATGTGATGCTGGCCGGAAAGACCGCCATGATTTGCGGCTTCGGGGATGTGGGCAAGGGTTCGGCCCAATCCATGGCCGCCCAGAAATGCCGTGTGTTGGTTTCCGAAGTTGATCCCATATGCGCCTTACAGGCCTGCATGAGCGGCTTCACCGTCTGCACCGTGGAGGACGCCCTGCCGATTGCCGATATCTATGTGACCACCACCGGCAACTGCGATATTATCACCGCCGGGCACATGAGCCGCATGAAAGACCAGGCCATCGTCTGCAACATCGGCCACTTCGACAATGAAATCGAGGTGGATGCGCTCAATGACTGGCCGGGCATCGTGCGCACCACCATCAAACCCCAAGTGGACAGATACAGCTACCCTGACGGCCACAGCATTTACCTGTTGGCCGAAGGAAGGCTGGTCAACCTGGGATGCGCCACCGGCCACCCCAGCTTCGTCATGTCCAACAGCTTCACCAATCAGGTGCTGGCCCAGATCGATCTGTGGAACAATCGCACGACACGCAAAGTGGGCGTTTATCGCCTCGATAAAAAGCTGGACGAGGAGGTGGCCCGGATGCACCTTGGCAAGCTCGGCGCCAGACTTACGCAAATGACGCCCAAGCAGGCCGAATATATCGGGGTGCCGGCGGAGGGACCATACAAACCGGCGCATTATCGCTATTGATCGCCAAATCCTTGGGATTGGGAGCAAGGTATAGCGACGGTTGCCATGCCGCACCGCCATTTGGATGCCAAACAGCGCCGGATGTCGGCTGCGGCCCGGAGAGGGGCTTGCCAATGCAAGCCCCTCTTGCGCTTTCAAGCCCCAACGTCTTTTCAGTTCAGATAGTTGCGGCAAAACCGCACACAACCTACCCCTGCCGGTCCAGAGCCTTGCGCACACCGGCGGCATAGTCCGCATGAACCTTGTCAAAATGAGCCAACTGACGCTCGATAATCTCCCCGGGCACCCCCTGCATGGCCTCGGCAATATTGGAGAAAAGCCGGGTTTTCTGACCGTCGTCAAACAGATTGAAGAGCGCCCGCGGCTGACTGTAATCGTCATTGCCCTCGCGATGGTCATGACGATCCGCATCTCCGGATATCCTCAGCGGCGGTTCGGCGTAATCCGGACTCTGCACCGGGCCGTTAAACGAGTTGGGCTCGTAATAGGCATCCGGATTGGGGAAGTTGGGGGTAAAGCGCATCTGCCCGTCTTTGTGGTAATGGTTCACCGGGCATTTGGGGGCATTGATCGGCAGCGCCTCGTAATGGGTTCCCAGGCGATAACGATGGGCATCCGCATAGGAGAACACTCTGGCCTGCAGCATCTTGTCCGGTGAAAAACCAATCCCCGGTACGATGTTGGAGGGTGAAAACGCCGCCAGCTCGACCTCCGCAAAGTAGTTGATGGGATTGCGGTTCAGCTCCACGACCCCCACCTCGATGAGCGGATAGTCGCCATGGGGCCACACCTTGGTCAGGTCGAAGGGATTGTAGGGCGTCTTGCCGGCATCCGCTTCGGGCATGACCTGCACGCAAAAACGCCATTGGGGAAAATCGCCGCCTTCAATGGCGCCATACAGATCCTCCTGGGTGGATTCCCGGGTGCGGCCCACCACTTTTACAGCCTCGGCATTGGTCCAGTGTTTGTG
>JBFFHG010000607.1:0-3432 GCA_041557055.1 Desulfosarcinaceae bacterium | reverse complement strand
TGTGATACGGCAGCCATGAGGGGCGTCTCAAAAAAAGAACCGCAGCAAAAATTGACATTCGCGCCATGCCTTACCAGTGATTCCACAATTTCTATCCGGCCGCGACTAATGGCCAGTTCCAGGGGTTGCGGCTGCCGATCCGACGCGTTGGGTTCAGCGCCCTTATCCAACAAGACCTGAACGATCTCGGTATTCTCGTCTGAAATGGCCTGCATTAATGGCAAGCGGCCATTTTCACCCCGGACATCGGCATTTTTGGAGAGCAAAAAGGCCGCAACCTCGTTCCGCTTATGCCGGGTTGCAACCATCAGCGGCGTAGCGCGGTAGAACGAATCAGCAGCGTTGATGTCCGCCCCCCTTTGCACCATCATCTTGACCAACGGTACATCGCCGTCGGAGACGGCGCACATGAACGGCGTCATGCCGCCATCGACAGCCTTTGTAACATCAGCCCCCCCACGGATTAAAATCTTCGCAATCTCCTTATTCCGACCTTGAAGCGCCGCTGTCAGGCAGGTCCGGCCGTCGCTATCCACCGCGTCGGTATCCGCGCCCCTGGCGACCAGCAGCGCCACAATATCCTTTTCCGCCAGCCTGACCGCTGCACTCAAGGCAGAAGGGCCGGAGTCGGCATCGGCGTTCACATCAGCCCCATGTTCGATGAGCAGTTCAACCGTTTCCTTATCCCTCTTTTGGACGGCACATGACAAAGGCACCACGTTGCTCTGCCCATCCTTTGCATTGACATCCGCGCCTTTGGAAATCAGCAGCGCCACCGTCTCTTTGTGGCCTTTATTGGTGGCGATGCATAAAGGCGTTGCGCCGGCCCTGTCTTTTGCATTCAGATCCGCACCGCCTTCAATCAAAAGCCGGGCAATATCCCATCTGCCCGCCGCCAGGGTCTCGTTGAGCATGGTGCGCCCCTCGTTGTCCTGTATATTGGGGTCGGCGTCTTTGGAAATGAGGAATTGCACGAGGCCGCGATCCTTATTGGACAAGGCAAAGCCCAATGGGGTCCGCCCGTATGGACCTTTTGCATCGACATCCGCGCCTTTGGAAATGAGAAGCGCTGCCGCGCCCGTTTCACCATGTGCGCAGGAGACCGCGCACATCAACATTGTCTGACCATTCCCGTCTTTGGCGTTGACGTCCGCCCCAGCATGAATCAAGGCTTCGATATCCTTGGGATCAGCCGGGATGCGGGACTTGACGACCTCAAACAGCGCTTCGGTCCGGTCGCTATCCGAAGCGGCAATGGCGGGTAGAAAAAGCAGAATCAGGAAAAGGATCACTTTTAAATCAAACCTGCACATCATGTGGTTCTCCTCTGGCGGCAACAGCCTTAAGGTTCGCGCAAAAATCAATTCACATTTTCACATCCCGGCTTCAGGCTATCTTGGTACGATCTTCCATTGCGTCTGATCTTGGCTTTGACCTCAAAACAGCTTGCTATTGCTGCGGTTTGGCAGCCTCAGATCGAACCAATCCAACCCAAATCCAGGCGCCTACAATATATAAATTAATTTTTGCACAAACCCTTACTTGGCCTTGTTTGTGGTGTTCTTATCAGGTTTATCCGGAAGAGTCCGACCTGGTAAGAGGCGTTGCATTTCTTGGGTTTTAGATCAAATCATCGAAGTATCCAGCGCGATTTTCTGCCACTCCGTTCTGTAATGGTCAACAAAAAGCAGACACGAAATCAAACTTGCGCGGTCTGAATGGCGCAACAGTCCCTGATCTGATTTTCCAACATGCAAACAATGCTCAAAAACTTTCGTAGTGAAGTATTCTGCGCTGGCTCGCTTCACCACTAAGGAGCAAGAACGACTTAACTGCATAGATCAACGAGAGAAAACAATTTCAAAACTCCTATTTTAATTTTATTCTGTTGTCAATGGACAATCCTGATATCAAGATTTTGATCTCTCTTTGAACTGCCGCCGCTGTTGCCAACTTCTCCGAGATATGTGATTGCCCAAGCTGTATTTGTTATTTTTTCGCACCCGATTGAGACCTAACCGCCGGGAGTGTAACTTGTTTCTGCCAACGGGCCGTTGTTGACGCCTGGAGCACCTTTCTCTATAATCTATTTATCTCTGCCTGGCATCCATTAGATTCGAGGACGGCGGCATGACCGACAATAACCAGTGGCGCGTGCTCATTATCGACGATGAAGCGGATATCCGCGATGTTCTCGCGCTGACATTGGCCGATGCCGGTTATACCATTGAAACGGCCGCGGACGGTGTGCTGGGCATGGATGCCTGCCACGCTTTCGCTCCCCAGATCGTGATTACAGATATCCGCATGCCGCACATGGACGGCCTGCAGTTGCTGGAACAAATCAAAACAGAACACCCCGACGTGGAAGTCGTCGTCGCCACGGCTTTTGCCGAGATGGATCTGGCCGTCAAAGCCCTGCAACTGGATGCCTCTGATTTTATCACCAAGCCGATCAATAACGACGCCCTCATGGTGGCCCTGGACCGGGCCCGGCAGCATTACCAAAACCGGCAAAAACTCAAGGATTATACCCGCTTCCTGGAAGAGGGATGGACCGACACCACCCGCGAACTGATAGAGGCTTTCCAATACCAGCGTAAATTGATCGAAAGCTCCATGGACGGAATTATCGGCTGCAGAGCGGACCATCTGGTGGTCACCTTCAACCAGAGCATGGAACAGATGTCCGAATATGGAAAGGATGCGGTGATTGAACGCATGTATCTGCGGCAGTTCTTCGACACCCGCGCGGCTGAGCAATTCCAGACCGCTCTGGTGGGAACGGATTACGGCGGCCCCGGCCACCTCTATTTGTATGAGACCTTTCTTCAAACCCGCAGGGGCGCCAAATTGCCGGTCCAGATATCGGCCACCCGGATTGAAGAGCACGGTCGGGTGGAGGGACTGGTCTGTTTTATTCGCGATCTGCGTCAAATGAGGCGTCTGGAGCAGCAAATGGCCCATCAGGCCCGTATTCTCCATCAGGACAAAATGATGTCCCTGGGGCGCCTGGCCGCCAGCGTGGCCCATGAAATCAACAACCCCCTTGCCGGCATTTTAAACTATTTAAAACTCATGTTGCGGATTCTGAAACGGGGGCGGCTTGAGGCGGCCGAATCGGATCAATTCTCCCGCTACCTGGAGACCGCCGCCCTGGAGACCGAACGTTGTTCCCGGATCGTGTCCAGCCTGTTGACCTTCTCACGCAAATCACCGGATGTGAACGCCCCTGTCCAGGTAAAGGAGTTGATGGAGCGCTGCATCACCCTGAGCCGCCATCGTCTGGAGTTGGGCGGCATGGATTTTGAGATTCTGATCGCCCCTCACCCCATGGTGGTGCAGGGCGATATCAACCAACTGCAGCAATGCGTGATCAATTTGATCTTTAATGCCATTGACGCCATGCCCGCGGGCGGGCGGTTGATACTG
>JBFFHG010000606.1:0-3436 GCA_041557055.1 Desulfosarcinaceae bacterium | reverse complement strand
GGCGATCCGGGGAGGCTGCGCCAGATTCTTCTTAATCTGGGAGGAAATGCGATTAAATTCACAGCCACAGGTGAGGTTGGGATGTTTTGCAAAATAGAGGAACAAAAAGACAACGTGGTACTGCTTCACCTTATTGTTTCAGATACGGGCATAGGTATTCCAACAGACAAACTATCCGCCATCTTTAAAAGCTTTGAACAAGCAGACAGCTCCACAACCCGCAAATACGGAGGAACCGGATTGGGTTTATCCATATCCAAACAACTGGTTGAAATGATGGGAGGCAGAATTTGGGTGCAAAGCCCGCAGGACTACACTTTGAAGGATGATTCCAAATTCAAAAATCCAAATCAGCAATATAGAGGCGGTCCGGGCAGTTCGTTTCATTTTACAGCTCGATTTGGTGTGCAGACCCGAAAAAAACAGCCCATGCACGAACCAAAAACAGTTGGTATCCACGACAAGCGGATCCTCATAGTGGATGACAACGCCACCAACCGCATGATTTTGCGAAAAATGTTAACCAACTGGGGAATTGCCCACAATGATGTCTCTGATGGTGAGACGGCTTTGAAGATGATGCGAAAGGCGGTGGCCAACAATACCCCTTATCATCTAGTCCTCATGGATGGGCAGATGCCTCAGATGGACGGCTTTGACGCAAGCAAACGCATCAAAGAAGATCCCATGTTTTCAAGCACCATCATTATCATGGTCACCTCTATGGGACTGAAAGGCGATACAACCCGGTGCAGGGATATGGGGCTTGCAGGTTACTTGGTAAAACCGGTAAAACAGTCCGAACTGTTTGATGCCATAATGCTGGCTATTGGAACGCAAGCCAAAAACAGGACAGATACAGAGGCGACTTTTGTCACCGCGCATACGATTCAAGAGGAGCGGTACAGGCGGAAGCTGAAGATAATATTGGCTGAAGACAACTATATTAATCAGCAGATGGCAACGAAAATGATAGAAAAGCAAGGTCATACAGTCATAGTTGCAGATAATGGGGAAGAGGCGATCAACCATCTTAAGACCGATGACTTTGATTTAGTGCTTATGGATATACAAATGCCGATTATGGATGGCTTTAGCGCAACACAGGAAATCCGCAATTCCAAATCCGTAATTCGAAACACACCTATCATCGCCATGACCGCCCATGCGATGAAAGGTGATCGTGAGAAATGCCTGGAAGCGGGGATGGATGATTATATTTCAAAACCGATTGATCCCCAGAAGCTTAAGACCCTTCTGACCAAGTATGCCGGTAAGGAAAAACCCTATAGCGGCAAAGACAACAACCTTGATAGATAAACCCTATGGTTGCATAAAAAAGATGGCGAAGAGATATTAGAGGTGGTTTCAAAACCTTGCCTCGGGTCTAAGGTCAAGGCGGGTCGGGCGCTGTCCCTGTCGGCTATCGCCTCCTTTGTCGGCGGAACGATTGCCGTCATTCTCATAACCCTTTTCGGGCCGTTGCTGGCCTCGGTGGCAATTCACTTCAATCCCTCCGATTATGTCGCCCTGATGGTTTTCGCCTTTACCTGTCTGGCCGCTCTTATCGGAAATCGCCTGGGGCCTGATCGCCTCAATGTATATAGGCAACCTGGCTCTGCTGGTCATCAACCTGCCGTTGGTCGGTCTGTTCGTGCGGTTGCTGACCATCCCGCAGAAATATCTGACCCCGCTGATCGCCGTCCTGGCCTTTATGGGAGTGTACTCGGTGGTGAGCAATCCCTTTGATCTCTACATGGTCATCGGCCTTGGTCTTTTGGGCTGGCTGCTCAGGAAGATGGGCTTTTCGCTTGCGCCGATAATTCTCGGAGTGGTTCTGGGTAATCTGTTTGAAGACAATCTGCGTCGGGCCCTGTCCATTTCCGGAGGTGACTGGATGATTCTTCTCCAGTCAGGAAGGAGTATCGTCATATACATTCTCACGGTGCTGATCCTGATTTTGCCCCCCCTCTACAGTCGAATAAAGAGCAACAGAATGACCAAAGCGGCTGTGGTTGCGGAGTAACACATCCGGGCACATTGGTTTGAACGGACCCGGCGATACAACCTTTGGCGCTCGGTCCTGGCCCTGGCGATTCAAGAGGCCACGGCACATTCAGCCGGGAAGGACATGAACCCCGAAAACAGGAATTCAGAAAGACAGCGCCGGAACTTTGAAAACGCCTGTTCCTGGATCACGACGCTTGGCAGCGACTTTGAAATTGTTTGCGGTGTGTTGAGTTATCAATCTGAAAAGATACGCAAATTTGTTCAACTTGGCGACCTTGCTTTTGTTGACTCGTTTTTTGGTGGCGCGAGATCAGGCGCGGTGCCCGGGGGCCGGGTGAGCGGTAAGCACTTGCAGCACAGGGCAAGGCATCATGAGGGAAAAGATAAAATCGGAATTTCCGATAATGAGCCCGACGTCGAACGGGAACAGCCCGACATGGCGGCGTTGACACGACAGCCCCCTTCCCTGCTGGGCTATCTGCCCGTTTCGGGCATTTACCCGGCCCTCTCATAGTGCCGTCTTTCGCTTTTTTGATTTCTTAGAATTTGGAATTAATATCTGAATTCGTTCTGTTTTCTCCATTGCCGGCATTTGCCATACCATCAAAAAAGCTTGACGGTGGACTTGGCGCAGGATTTCTGCGAGGACGGCGCGACGACCGGGCGGCCATGCTTGAAATCAAGCAAATTTTGAAGCGAATCGACCGGACCGGCCGGGGCGGTTGAAGGTGGCTTAGGATTGACTGAATTGCTGTATGAACCTCGGTTTGGGCGGAGGCTTTTTTATTACTGCGGGAAAGTTTTTTTTCATGAATTCGAGTTTTAAACATGTTCAGGGGCTGCAAGCGGGTATGCAAAAAGGTCTTATCAATATTTTTTTCTTGACCACCCTATTCCAAAGCACCATACTATAACTACAATCTCGAGTTATCCGACTTTCTATAACAGACTGACACGCTCGCTGGCCTCAAAATCCTAAACGTTTTATCATCATCCTTTAGCCAGAAATAGATCGGCAGGCACCGGCATATCGACATCGGCTCTGGCTCCCAGCTTCGTTGGAACTTTTTTGCAGAATGATGGATAAAACACTGCAAGCTATCTCAAAAAACGGATTTTGGTTCAAGATCAAGGCGTATCCGGGTTTCAAACCGCAGACATACGCCGGTATTCCGGGGATTTGAAACCCGGATCCAACACTGAGACTGGGCCCAAAGACTTTTTTGAGATGACTTGTAAATGTTATGATCACACCAAATTTGAGTGAATATAAAAATGAGACCCAAAGATGTTTTACAAAAATTTGTTCGGGCATTTAATGATGCAGATATTGAGAATTTATCAGATCTATACAGTGATAATGCTATTAACCATCAAGTAGCAGAGCCACCCGTTAAGGGACGTGAAGCAATCCGTAAGATGTTTG
>JBFFHG010000605.1:0-3442 GCA_041557055.1 Desulfosarcinaceae bacterium | reverse complement strand
TTTTCTTTACGATTTTTAGCATATTGGATATTATCAGAAGGAATCCAGTCGCAACAGGATGTCTGCGACTGGATTCTTTTTGACGGTATGATTTTGTTATCAGTTTTTTATTGCTATCTTAGATTTGTTCACCTCGAAAATTTTTTCACCAACCCCCTTGACCAGCATTAAATCATCCGGTTTATGGAAAGGGCCGTTCTTTTCCCTGAAAGCCAATATTCTTTCCGCAACCTTTTGGCCTATTCCGTCGAGTTCCATCAACTCTTCGAGAGTGGCCATGTTAATGTTTACCATTTGTAAGTCATCCGCCAAGGCGGGCAAAACCCACGACAACATCAGCGCAACGGTTGTAATAGTTAGAAAAGCCATATGCCTTTTTTTCATCAAACCTCCTCCCCGTCCTATTTTGCTCCTTGTGGCTGGCCGCAATGCAATTTCCTGTAACAAGCACCTTACCCTATATGGCTTAAAGTTCAATACTAAATTTTTCGCTATAAAATACCGTACTAAAATAGGTAGTTTATTTGTTTGATACGAATTTTAATAATGTTTTTAGGTATTAATGAATCCATAGCAATTCAGAAAAAATGTCTTGGCGGCTTTTGTTGCCGATCGGATTCTGTTTTTTTATTTTTATTCCTGTCCAAGCTGCCTGGATTCGCCCTGTTTGAATCGGGTTTGGCCTTGCTTTAATCGGCCTGCTTCGCTATACGATTTTTTTTTAAATAATATTAGGTTAAAGTCAAATCACATGTCGAATACCAGTTTCCCCCCCATCGCTGTTGTCGGTCTCTCCGGTGTTTTTCCAAAAGCTACCGGTGCTGATGATTTCTGGCGCAATATTGTTCGTAAAGTTGATGCTGCCGCCGTGGTGCCGGCCGGGCGCTGGATCGGCCCGTTGGATTGGGTTTACGGCGACGTACCGGAATCGGACAGGGCCTATTCGCGCCGGGCTTGCCTGATTGATGATTTCAGCTTTGATCCTTTCGGTTTTTCACTGGCCGGGGATTTGCTGCAGACGATCGATCCCCTGCACCAGTGGGTGTTGCATGCGGCACGGGATGCGTTTCAAAATGTCCGATCCGCTGAGATTGCCAGAGACCGTATCGGCGTTATCCTTGCCGCAATTGCCCTGCCCACCGATCTCTCATCTGAAATATCACGGCGCTTTTTGAGTGACGGCCTGTTTCAATTTGAATTCGGCGATAATCAGCATGCACCGCTTTCTCCTGGCCAATCTCTGTGTGGCCGTGTGATCGGGTTTCCGGCGGCTGTGGTGGCCAAAGGGCTTGGCCTGGGAGGCGCGAGTTACACTTTGGATGCCGCCTGCGCCTCATCTCTTTACGCCCTCAAACTGGCTTGTGATGAGTTGCAGGCCGGGCGTGCCGACATCATGCTGGCGGGCGGGGTTTCCCGCCCGGACGCGCTTTATACCCAAATCGGTTTCAGCCAGTTGCGGGCGCTGTCCCCTTCAGGCCGCTGCGCACCTTTTGATCATTCCGCTGACGGTTTGGTTGTGGGTGAAGGCGCCGGGATCATGGTTCTCAAAAGATTGGAAGCGGCTGTTGAGCACGGCGATACAATTTACGGCGTAATCCGCGGCATCGGCCTGTCCAACGATATGCGCGGCAATTTACTGGCGCCGGAATCGGCCGGCCAGTTGCGCGCCATGCAGATGGCTTATGCCAATGCCGGGTGGCAGCCGAATGATGTGGACCTTATCGAATGCCACGGCGCCGGCACTTTGGTTGGTGATGCCACGGAGCTTAAAAGTTTGAGGGCCCTTTGGGGCGACCGGGGTTGGCAAACGGGCCAATGCGCCATAGGCTCCATCAAGTCCATGATCGGTCACCTGCTCACGGCGGCCGGTGCGGCCGGTATGATCAAAATTCTGATGAGCCTTCATCACAAGACCCTGCCGCCGTCTCTTAAGTTTGAACGGTCCGGCCCGGCAAGCCCTCTGACAGACGGTCCGTTTCGTGTTCAAACCGATGCCGCGGCCTGGCCGCAGAGAAACGGGACCGCACCACGCCGGGCGGCGGTGAGTGCGTTCGGATTTGGCGGCATCAATGCGCACGTTCTGGTGGAGGCGTGGCCGTCAGATTGCGGTAAAGAGAAGCCGTCAACCGCTCTTGAAATCAGATCTGATCAATCGGATATCCCGGCGCGACCCTTGCCCATTGCCATTGTGGGCATGGATGTCACGTTGGGAACGATCAATTCGGTTCGGCAATTTCTGGAAGCCGTTTTAAATGGCCGGTCCGTACTTGCCGAAACGCCCCCCCATCGCTGGAGAACGCCAAAGGTTGGTTACCTGGAAAACCTCAAGGGCGGTTATATCGATAAGATTTCCGTCGAGGTCGGCGAATTCCGGATACCGCCGGGCGAAATTCCCGACATTCTTCCCCAGCAACTGCTCATGCTTAAAAAAACGGCCGGCGCCATGTTGGATGCCGGGCTGCCCCTGCGTGAGATGCGAGAGCGGATGGGGGCGATCATCGGTATTGGTTTTGATTATGAAGCCACCAATTTTCAGCTTCGCTGGGCTCTGCCTGAATTGGCGGACCGGGTTCGGCAGGATTTCCACCCCGGAGTCGATAGGGGGGAAATAGAGCGATGGGTGACCGCCTGCAAAGATGATTGCGGTCCGCCGTTAACCGCCACCCGCACTTTGGGCGCTTTGGGTGGCATGGTGGCGAGCCGGATCGCAAGGGAGTTTCGATTCGGTGGTCCCTCTTTTGTGGTTTCTGAAGAGGAGGCTTCCGGGTTGCGCGCCATGGAAATCGCCATGCGCATGCTGCAATCCGGTGCTGTGGATGCCATGTTGGTGGGCGCGGTGGATCTGAACTGCGACGAACGCAATATGGCCACCCTCTATTCACGTCTGGGTATCAGCCCCACAGGTCAAATCAGGCCTTTTGACGCCGACGCCGACGGCACCTTGCCGGGAGAGGGGGCGGTGGCCCTGGTGCTCAAGCGTCTGGATGACGCCATCAAGGATAATGACCGGATCTACGCGGTGGTGGAGGGATCGGGCAGTTCCAGCATCTCGGTCAAAGACACTTTTTCTTCGTCTGTTGAGACATACACGACTTCGCTGTCACGCGCTTTCAGGGATGCTCAAATCCAGCCTCGCCAGATAACGATGATGGAGACCCACGGCAGCGGAATTCCTTCCCAGGATCGTACCGAGAGCCAGGCCCTGCATACTTTTTTCAGTGCCGCGGAAACGCCGGGCGCAAAGAATTCCATTGCCGTCGGCGGCCTCAAGCCGCTGGTCGGTCATTGCGGGGCGGTCTCGGCCCTGGCTTCGCTCGCCAAAGCCGCATTGTGCCTGTTTCATGAAATCATCCCGCCGCTGGCCAACTATGAACGCCCTGCCCTGCCCCAATGGCGGCAAACGCCTCTTTTCCATATGCCTGTCAAGGCCCGCTACTGGGCG